>JAEZLF010000175.1 GCA_023435925.1 Bacillota bacterium | reverse complement strand
GAATGGCTGCAATACCCCAGATCGTATGAATGGATGATTCATTTAAATCATCTGTCAATATGGCTATAAGGTCTTTAATGAGCCATGGTCCCAACAGATTCAGTGCTGTTATGGCAAGCAGACTTGTACCGGAGATAATCAGCAAATGCCAATAGGGTTTTGCATACTTGACCAACCTTATAATGTTTTTCATTTCTACCTCACATGATGTATTTCTTGATGTACTAACTTTATTATAAACGCAACCCATCCATATGTGAAGTATTTGAGCTCAGGACACTAAAAAAGAACTGTTGGATTCATCCAGACAGTCCTTTTCACTTCAACCTGCTTTACTCAGAATTAAATGTAAATTTATCATACACCTCAAAGCTCTGCCGATATGGGTCTGCCGGCCAGCAATGATTTCTTTACATCAAGCAGCCGCTGATTCTCGGAACCGCGGAAGCGCAGCAGTATATTTCTCTTTTCAAGTACGAAGCGCCCGTCCACCAATATATCTGTCTGGTGTAGCAGATCTCTCCAGGCAGGTCTTTCTGGCAAACCTTCCATGATCTCCTCAAAGGTGTATCCGCTATAAACCATGACATTTAGCTTCATATCATGAGCTTTCTGCGCCAGCACGCTACAGGCAACGGCTTGCTCAAAGGGTTCACCGCCGCTTAGCGTTATACCGTCCAGCAGCGGATTCTTTTTCATTTGTTCAATCAAACTTTCTATAGCAGCCTCATTCCCACCATTAAAATCATGGGTTTGCGGATTATGACAGCCAGGACAATGGTGCTTGCAGCCTTGTGTGAACACAGTAAATCGAATGCCCGGTCCATCTACAATGGATTCCCTGACTACTCCCGCAATTCTGATTCGTGAAGGCGGCTGTTCATCTGCTATGACCCGACTCATACCGATGCACCTACTGAATGCTTGACCCTGTCTCTTTCTTCTGCTCTCTTGGCATCATTGAATCTTTCAACGGTGCCTACCAGATACCCGGTAATCCGCCTGATCCTTTCAAAATGAATATCACCCTCAGCTCTTCCACAGGATGGGCAGGTTTCACCGATAATGCCGGTGTACCCGCAGACCGGATCCCTGTCTACCGGATGATTGATGGAACCATAACCGATATTGGTTTCCTTCATATACCGGATAACCTTTTCAAAGGCTTCCAGATTCTGCAGCGGATCTCCGTCAAGCTCCACATAGCTGATATGGCCTGCATTGGTAAGCTCGTGATAAGGTGCTTCCAGCCTGATCTTCTCAAATGCGTTGGTATCAAAATAAACAGGTATATGAAAACTGTTGGTATAATACTCCCTGTCTGTGATACCTTCGATGATACCGAACATTTTTTTGTCATATTTAACAAACCTGCCGGATGTACCTTCCGCCGGTGTAGCAATCAATGTGAAATTCATTCCGAATTTTCTGCTTGCCTCATCCATTCTTTTTCTCATGTAACCAACGATCTCAAGTCCCAGGTTCTGTGCTTCCTCTGATTCTCCATGATGCTTGCCTGTAAGAGCTTTCAGGCATTCAGCCAGACCGATAAAGCCCATGCTCAGTGTACCATGCTTGAGCACCTCGCGTATTTCGTCATCCCATCCCAATTTCTCCGAATCCATCCAAATCCCCTGTCCCATCAGGAACGGGAAGTTCTTCACCTTCTTGCGAGCCTGTATTTCAAACCGTTCCATCAATTGCTCGATGACCAGGTCAATTTTCTTATCCAGTTCCTCGAAGAAGAAATCTATATTCTTGTTGCTTCTCAGACCAATTCTCGGCAGGTTAACAGTGGTGAAGCTTAAGTTGCCGCGCCCGTAAATAATTTCTCTGGATGGATCATAAACATTGCCAACCACCCTGGTCCTGCAGCCCATATAAGCAATCTCCGTTTCCGGATGCCCTGGTTTGTAGTACTTTAAGTTATACGGTGCGTCCAGGAATGAATAGTTGGGGAAAAGCCTTTTTGCACTGACTCTGCAGGACAATTTAAAGAGATCGTAATTAGGTTCCCCCTCGTTATAATTGACACCCTCCTTCACCTTGAAAATATGGATAGGGAAAATCGGTGTCTCACCGTTGCCAAGGCCTGCTTCGGTAGCCAGTAAAATATTCTTGATAACCATTCTGCCTTCCGGAGTGGTGTCTGTTCCGTAATTAATCGAGCTGAAGGGTATCTGGGCGCCTGCTCTGCTGTGCATGGTGTTCAGGTTATGAACAAAAGCCTCCATGGCCTGATACGTATTCCGGTCGGTTTCAACCTCCGCCTTCTTCCTTGCAAACTCCTGGGCTTTTGCAATAACTGCTTCATCACCGATTAAATCCTTCAGATTAGCTGCCTCAAGCTTGGTATACCCATCACGCAAATTCATCGTAGGAACAGAACTATTCTCGTCACTCAACTTTGCAAATGCCTTCTTAACATCTGCCTCCACATCCCGTTCCTCAACAAGCAGTTCAAAAGCCTTTAAAAGGTTCTGACGATACAATTTGACGTATGTTTTAGCGACACCCCTTGACATGGCATAATCAAAGTTTGGTATGCTTTGTCCTCCATGCTGATCGTTCTGGTTTGACTGAATGGCAATACAAGCTAGCGCAGAATAACTATGGATATCATTGGGCTCTCTGAGGAATCCATGCCCGGTACTGAAGCCGCCTTTGAACAAGTTGTCAATATCAATCTGGCAGCAGGTCGTTGTCAATGTCAGGAAGTCCATATCGTGAATATGGATATCCGCTTCTTTATGTGCACTGGAATGCTTTGGGTTCAGTATAAACATTTCGTAAAACTGCTTGGCGCCTTCAGACCCGTATTTGAGCATCGTACCCATTGCTGTGTCACCGTCTATATTGGCGTTCTCACGCTTCAGATCATTATCTTTTGCATCTTTGAAGGTTAATTCTTCATAAACCCTCATCAGACGGTTATCCATCTCACGGACCCGTGTTCTTTCAGCTCTGTAGAGGATAAATTCCTTGGCGGTACGTGCATGCCCGGTCTCAATCAATATCTTTTCCACTGCATCTTGAATTTCTTCAACGGTTGGCGTTTTCTTTTTCAGGTTGCTTTCTATATATTCAACAACCTTTTCAGCCAGCTTCAGTGCCGTATCATAGTCCTTGCCTCCGGTTGCGCTGGCTGCTTTGTAGATTGCACTAGCAATCTTTTCTATATTAAAGGGAACTTCCCTTCCATCTCTTTTTCTAATTTTTAAGATCATAATTTTTTGCTCCCTTCAATTTTTTCTGTAGTATTTATTATTTCATAAAAGTTAACCAACGAGTGAGGAAGAGAAATAGGCTGATTTAATCAACCTATTTCTCTTTGAGGTTTGAGAAGTTATCTAAAATTTGGTATATGTAAGTTAATATTTACCTGTATCTATTATACAGTTATTTGTATCTCCCTGCTCTTATAACACTTCGGTTCAAGGAACCTCAGCAGTGTTTCAACGAGGTGGGGGACATCTTGGCCTCGTTATAGTCTGATCCTATGCAAGTTTCAAAGTTCAATTTACCAGATTCAAATACAGATATAAAATCGAATTTAGTATAATCTGCTAAATTTAATTTGATTATAACACATACGATATATAGTTTCAATCATAATATTTATAACTATATGTTGTATATTATGCAATAAGCCCATATTGCTTCCGTTATCTTTGTATAGGCACTATAGCCATATTTATTTTTTTCACCCAACAGATAACATCCTTCGTTGTTATGCATATGATAACATAAAAGTATAATTAGCTTGAGGTATTAGAGATGGCAGCTTTCGGTTTTTTTTCAGGCCTTGTTACGGCGATAAGTGATTTCTGGGAAGGAGCTGAAGCACCTTCCGGGTGCTATAAACTGATGTCAGTACAGAGTATGGATGGAAGCATCGTAAACTTTGTAATAACGCCAACTACCTACTTTGTTGATCATGTAATGGTGAGTTTAGGAGATCCCGTAACCGGATTCTACGATGCAAACGCTCCCGCTCCAATGATCTACCCTCCGCAATATCGAGCTGTTGTAATGGCAAGAGCTTCACAAAATCAAAATGTTAAGGTGGATTTTTTCGACAGTCAGTTAGTCAGCAGTGATGGTATGTTAAAGCTTAATATCGGTCCCTTTACTCAAATAATCCAAGAAAATGGGCAAGCTTTTACAGGAAATCCGGCAAACAAGAACTTGACAGTAATCTATGGACCAGCTACAATGAGTATCCCCTCCCAGACCGTACCCTATAGAATTATTGTTCTATGCAACTTTATTTTATAGACTTGTAGTAGGCAGCCGTATACTCTTCGATCACCTTGTCGCCGCCGGATATTCTCCATTGCTTGATAGCCTTTTTAAACTGGTCCTCATCAATACGGCCAATAATAAAGTTAATCAGCGCTTCGTTGTGATAGTTATCCAGATTCACCTTTTTTGCGCTATATGTCTCCGAAAAAAGCGATACAGTCGGATCCTGGATCATATCCGAGTTATTCGTGTCCGCCCTTGACTGGGTAAGGTTCATTGCAAGTTCATCATCCGCAAAGGGATACACATGCGTTCCAATTGTCCCCAACTGGCCGATGGAACTGATCGCATCCTTTTTAAACAGCTCCGGATTGATGATCTTTGCATACTTTTCATATACGACTTTATAATGAATCCCTTCTATTCCATTCCCGATAAGTCTCTGTCCCTCTGAGCCTGATATCGTGTCAAACACTCGCATTAAACTTTCAAGCCTTTCTTCGCTTCTCACCTTTTGCTTCGGAAATGCAAAACCTCCGTTAAAGCCGGACTCCGCTGCGATTTTTTCCTTACCGTCATTTCCTTTGAGGAAGGCAAAGTTGAATATATCCGACCGGGTCAACCCCGGATCTTCACCCTGCTTCTTTTTCAATAACGGGTCTGTCAACGTGGGTATTGTATAACTCAGCCACAAACCCGTCGACTCACTGTCTACAAGGTCCGTAACGACCTGAGTGGTTTTTGTTATGGCAAAGTCAGGGCTTATTAGCCCTTCCGTGTACATCTGTCGGAGCCATTTTACCGTCTCCATGTACTCCGGTGTCATAAAGTTTGGTACCATTTTACTATCTGACAATCCCCATTTGTTTACACCGCCAAATGCAGTGACAAGGGCTTCGATTGCTTCAATCTCATTGGAGTTAACCATACTCAGTGCAAATCCCACCGTATCTTTTTTGCCGTTTTTATCAAAATCACCATTTCCGAAGGTTTTTGCCATGGCATATAAATTGGAAATACTGTCCGGCGGATTCAAGCCGGCTTCCTTGGCCCAATCGTTCCGATAGACTACCATTTTTCTTTTATGCACTCTTTCTCTCGGAATAATGTATAGTTTTCCGTCAATCGACGCATTCTTCAGCATGGTCGGATTAAATTCCTTCAGGTATGAATACTTGCCGAACCGGGTACCGATTTCCCAGAACATACCTGCGTTTACGGCATTGATATAAGCGGCGGTCTTTGTATCCGGAACCAGGATTACATCCGGTAATGTATTGGAATACATCATTACAACAAATTTTTCGCTGTACGAAATCATAGGCGTCCATTCGATCCGGATATCCGCCTTTGCCAATTTGTTCAGTTCCCTTACAATAACATGGTTTTCCGGCGGCAAATCATCCTGATAGCCGAGGACAACATTCAGTTCAACTATCGGCGAGGACTTGTCCTTTTCCATGGAATCGGCAAGGCCCGCCATATTCGGAACAGATTTTTCCGTTCCGCAGCCTGCGGTTAAACTCGCCAATAGCACGATCATACATAAAAAGGAAGTCGCTTTTTGATAAACTATTCTGCTTATGCTCATAGAATATCGCCTCCCACATCAATTCAAATTCTGGGCTCAGGTCTCTTAAATCAACAACCTCTCATTTTTGTTTTAAGAGCCCTTATCCCTATACTGACCGGGTGTAATCCCTTCTACCTTTTTAAAACTCCGGATGAAATTTTCCGGGTTTGTGTATTTCAGTTTCTTTGAAATGTCCAATATTTTCATATCTGTTTCCAGCAGGAGTTTCTTGGCCATATCCATCCGATATAGTGTCAGGTAGTCGCTGAACGATATACCGGCTTCGTTCTTCAACACTCTCCGGATATAGCTCGGGTGATAATTCAATCTGGCTGCACAGCTTTCCAGTGTTAATTCGGTGTCATAATCCTCATGGATGATTGCAAGGGTATCATCTACAATTTTCTTGTGCTGGTTTGTGACTTTATTTTTACTGCATTCGATCACCCGAACGAGAACAAACTTGCTCAACCAGATTTCGATCTCTCCGGCGGTTTTCAGTGCCAATAGTTGTTCAAATACGGATTTCCCTTGCTTGATCAGGATATCTGAAGAATTTCCAGATTCCCTTACAAGAATTAACAGGTCAGACACAAGACGGATCAATGCATGCTGGTATTCGTACCTGCTTACCTCCACCTGAAATACCCTTTCGATAAACCAGTGTAATAAATCCCGCGCTTTGAGCGTGTCACACATTTTTACGGCATTCAGTAAATCCTGTTCCAGTTCATCTGGGAATACAGGCTTCAAGCTTTTCATACCAGGTATGTCCTGATAAAAGACAACGGCATTATACCCAAGGAGGATTTGTTGCTTCAACGCTTCGATTCCGTCCAAATAACCCCGGTGAATTTCCGAATAATTGTAAATAAGACGGCTGATCCCAATGCTTACGGTAAAGCCAAGCACACTTTTCACAACCTGCTGTATCCTCTCAGAGGCCTCGAATGCAAAGTCCCTGAGCTTTTCAGCCAGACGGTTTTCATTTCCGAGGATAGTGATCTGGCAATCGTTGATTACAATAGGCTTCAGAACAATCTCTCCGTTCAGGATCTCACCAACTACGTTGTTTACGGCAAACAGCATCAGATCCCTGTCCGTTTCCTTGTACTGGGTTCCTTCCAGCGTATCGATCCTCAGTACCAGAACGTACATCGGCACAGGCATGGTAGTATATCCGTATAGCTTCAGCCTTGCTTCTATGAGATCATTATTCATCTCATTGAGAATCAGTTTCAATATGAAAAACTCCTTTAGTTGTTCAAACTGGCTGTAAACCTGGCTCTGGAGCCTTTCCTGATCTTTCAGCATGAACCTGACCCTCTCTTCGATCAGGCCGAGTTCATCTTTTTGCTGTGTTTCTTCATAAAATTCCGGAATGCCGCGCACCATGTTGTAGACCTTCGAAATCGGCCTGTAAATACGGTTCGTAACGATACAGCCGGTCAGTATGACAAGCATGATAATGATAATACATACAATCAGTGTAAACCAACCGATCGCCTTCGAATCCCTTGTGACATACTCCAGCGAGGTCATGGATAAATAGATCCATTCATTATAAGAGGACTTGATATAATTGACACTATATGAAATATTATCAATCTTAATTGTAAAGTTTCCGCTTGATATCTGAGAACTTTCTATTCTTTGATATAATTGTGAGTCAGATAGATTTCTTCCCTGCATGGTTTTATCATTATGGGCAATAATTGAACCATCCGACTCCATAATCATAATATCGCTGAGCCGGTTGTTTGTTGAAATGAGGGAGCTGAGACGCGAATACGGTATCCGCATCATAACTATTAAAGAGGGATCTGAAGTAAAAAGCGGATACTTTTTCACAAGGCTTACTCCACCGGATGCGACCATCCTTTCAGCTCTATCCGCATCATCCTTGCTTTTTGTGCCACCCAAAGCTTCGGGTTCCTGGTGATCCGGATTGTTAACCCAGAAAGAATATCCAGGCATTCCAAGATAGCGGTTCAGTTCGGTTTTCCTTTCATAATCGTCAAACCGGTAAATACCGCTGCCGTCTATTACCCAGCCCTTTTCAAGGTTCGCAAGGCAGATATCGCTGACACCGAGGTCAAAAGTGGGAAGACTGTTGATCGCATCCTCGGCATTGCTAAAAACCCTGAATTCATTTCCGTTCAAATCCGTGTCGATCGCTCCTTTGACAGCCGGAGACTGGATGAACTGCCAAAGGATGTGATCGGAGACCTTAAGCAGTTGTTCCACAGCCATTTCCGTCTGGGTGAGCACACCGGCATTACCGCTGTCCACCTTGATCTGAATGACATCTGCAGCCTTATAATAGGAAAAAGAGCCGACAATAATGGCAGGAATCGTTCCAATCAGAATGCAGACAAGGATAAATCTAAATTTTACAGTAGAATGCAGCTTTTTCATTTAACCTCCATGAATTCCGGATTGGATCCTGTCAGGCAAATGCTATAGGCAACAAATAAAAACATTACAAGGTAAATTATACATTTGTCCAATAGGTATTTCAATTCTTACCTTATATTATTATAGAAAATGCCATAACAATGCCCATGGTGCTCCATTTTTACTTGTTTAATTCGCCTCCCGGATACAGGGTGGAACTGTAAAGCCGCTTGGTTTGCGGCAGCGTTGTTCCAGGCCGTATAACTCTTAAATCAATGGCACTTCCTGAGAATACGGCAGCCAGACCATTTTGATATACAATAACATTTTCCTGGCCCATTCCCATTAGGTCAGCATGAATCACATACCCATCCAACGGAAAGGATACCACCGGATTTCCAAATCCGTCGTAAAGTGCAGGCATAACACCTCCGCCCCTGCGAAAGGCCAGTATATAGTCCTTCCCATTTCCATCCCAGTTGTGCAAGGTTTCCACAATCGTAAGCCATCCACTTGTTTTTCGGTCTTCTTTCCAGATTTCCTTTCCCTGCGAATCCAGAAGGAACATCCCATCCTTGCCAACTTTCGGATTCACGAAATAGGCAGACTCCCCGGTACCTTCCGGTATGACATCTCCGCGTATGATCCGGTCAAGGCCGGCGATCTGGATACCGGGTATATCGTCACGGAACTTGCCAAGTGCGACATGCTGTGATTCTATACATCCGTCGTATCTCCAGATTTCTTCGCCCCGCCCGCTGTACATCACGGTGACACTGCCTCCGATAATAACTTCGGCTCCATTTTCCGGGTTTCCGTCCACATCGCCGATCCAGATGCAGTCTGCATGATCATTCAAGTCCCTGCATGACCACAGGATCTTCCCATTATGATCCAGCATGTCATAACCCGCCATTACCTCGTCAAAGCCGTCACCGTTGATGTCGTATGCCCATGGAAAATGACCGGGATTACCTTCGAAAGTCCAAAGCAGCTTCAGGTCATTGTCCAGAGCCCACAGCATTCTGTAACGGTTTTTCAGAATAATATCTCCAGGCTTGCTCCTGCCCGTCAGATTCGCGATTATAATACAGTCATGTGCATTTTCACCGGGCAGCTCCCGCTCCCTTTTCAGGGTTCCGTTCCTTCCGTCATAGATCCGCAATGTTTTTTCCATTACACAGAGGACTTCATTAAAGCCATCTCCGTCGATATCGTAAATTTGAGCAGGAAAATCAGATCCGAAACCGCCCGGCTCCCGGGAGGGACTACCGACCTGCCAGAGCAGCTTTCCGTCCAGATCAAAAGCGGTCATGCATTGAATCTGATGCGGTACATAACGGTCGTCGATTCCTCCGTCCGCCTGTACTGCAAGTATTTCCATCCGTCCGTCCGCATTCAGGTCTCCCAGAAGCAGCTTAGTTCCCGGACCGGCAGCACTATAATCGATTGTTGTTACCAAAACCGGTTCTTTACAGCTTTGCCGGCATTCTTCTTCGTTTCCTATGTGATTCATTGAGTCTCCCCCTCCAAAGATTTTCAGATTAAAGGTCTTTTCCTTTTGTTGAGCAACCTGATCGATTTCCGGAAACAGTCTGATAAAACAGCATTAACAGTTATGCCAGACATGCCGGAAAGCAGAGTGACATAACTGTTAAGCTATCACGTTTTTACACAACTACAATATATTTTTTCCTGTACCCTTTTATTACTTCCTTGCAGCCCGGTAAGCCGTCGCATATTCGATAAGGATCTGACTTCCACCCTGAGCATACCACTGGTCAATGACTTTTTTGTAACCAGCTTCATCAATTTGTCCTGCTATGAATTGATTCCTGGCGTCATTGATCATCTGATCCAGCTGTGAACCATTTTTCGCATACGTATCGGAAGTAAAGGGCTCAAGCGGGTTGGCTATGCAATACGGGATGTTTTCGGCCTGTATTTCAAGGTGACGTTTCTGTACCGGCTGGAGTGCTTCGGGTATCAGTAGTCCGTCTACAACGTTAGTCATAAACTGGTTGAATCCCTCATTGGGATCTGCCTTGAAGGTTCTTCTGGTTGCTTCGCCTTTTTCATTCAGATCATAGTTTATGCCCTCAACGCCCCAGTTCAAGATATTTTGGCCTTCCTTGCTATTTGTTATGTCGAGGAAGTTTAATGCATCCTTCATGTCTTGTTCGGTCTTAGCACCGTTCTTGCTGATTGCCACGAATCCGGCATGGCCAGATGTCGGGAATGCTCTTCGTCCGTCCGGTCCTGCAGGCATAGGCATTACCCAAACGATATCTGCCGGCATCTTGTACTCATCTATGAATTTTTTCTGGTAACGCCATGCCTGATCACTCACGTCGATATGCACACCGGATTTACTGTTCTGGAAATCATTCGTCCATTTACCGGTCTCCAGTGCTGCGTAATCCCTGTTGATGAGACCTTCGTCATAAAGCTTTTTCAACCATTTCATGGAATCCATATATTCCTGTGTCGCAAACGCTGGCACAATCGTACCGGCATTTATAGTAAATTTATTCGGCGCTCCAAATGCTGTTGCAATCTGATCCAGAGGTCCGAAGAACTTGCAGAAGGTCACGCCATAGGTATCATTTGCGCCGTTCTTGTCCGGATCTTTCTGGCGGAAGGCTTTCAGCATGTTGTAAAGTTCATCCATTGTCTTCGGTTCGGAAAGTCCTACATTTTTCAGCCAGTCTTTCCTGTAGGAAATAGCGTTCCTGCCCAGCGGTCTTGCTCTGTAGATTCCATAAATCTTTCCATCAATGGAGATATTGTTCATGACGGTTTGATTTGCCTGTGCGAGGTTGGGGTAATTCTTGTAGTATTTTGTAATATCCCAGAAAGCTCCTGCACGGCAGTTGCTGATAACGCTGGCCGTCTTTCCGGTAACGGCGACAAGGGTGGGCAAATTGCCTGCTGCCATCCTTGTATTAAGCTGGTCTTCATAGCTGGAATTCAATATCCATTCGAGCTTGATCTTGTATCCAGTCAGCTCTTCAAGTGCCTTTACGCTTGGATCGTCGTTCTTGATTGGAGTTCCTGTGAAGGTGATGGATAAAATACTAATGTCCTTGGGCTTCGGCTTTGTTACGGTAACTGTACATTTCGATGTAACTTTATTGTTTGACTTGCTACTGATCGTAATAACAGCTGTCCCTGCGCCTACTGCAGTAACCTTTCCATTTACGTCTATAGCAGCAACATTTTTATTACTTGTGGAATACTGTAATAATTTCTGTGTTGTATTTTTAGGACTAAAGGTAACCTTTAAATCATAGGAACTTCCAACCTCCAGTGTGATCCCGGTTTTATCCAATGCCAACCCTTTGACCGGGACAACCTTAATTGCATCAACCGATAATACAAGTGATAATATCAATACCAGTGTTAATACGAATGATAAAATCCTTTTCATTAACATCCCTCTTTCATAATTATTTGTGGGAGTACGTCTCTCCCGCCGATGCTCATTTACGTCTGCAAATGTCTCTGTTTAAATAAAGAGACCATGCATATGTCCTTTGTTAGCCGACCCATAGAAATAAGTTTTCACCTCCCTTGGGTATTGGTGGGTAAAGCCGTTAAATCTATGTCAACCCTTTATAGAACGGGTTAACGTCAGGATGCTACCCTTTTATAGCCCCGATCATAATCCCCTTAACAAAATGCTTCTGAATGAAGGGATATACGAGCAGGATCGGTACTGTTCCGAAAATGATGACCGCATTACGAATGCTTTCCCGCGGCGGTAGTGTGTAGCTCGAGTCAAATGTTGCTCCATCAATGTCGCCGTTGGCCATTAGAACAATCTGCCTCAGCACAAGCTGGAGAGGCCATTTTTGATTATCTGTCATATATAGCAGTGAGCTCCTGTAATCATTCCAGTAGCCTACAGCATAAAACAGTGTAAAGGTTGCTATGACAGGCATTGACAATGGAAGTACAATCCTGAGGAAGGTGCCGATGGAGCTGCAGCCATCGACCCGCGCAGAGTCCTCCAATTCTTGGGGAAGTGCTTCAAAAAAGCTTTTAACGACAATCAGGTTCCACGTGCTCAAGGCACCCGGAAGGATTAATGCCCAATACTTATCAAGCAGGCCAAGATCTTTGATCACAAGGAATGTGGGGATCATGCCTCCTCCGAACACAAGGGTAAAGGTAATCAGCGACAATATCACATTCCGTCCCACAAGGTTCTTTTTTGATAAAGGATATGCCATTGTCAGCGTAAAGAACATAGCCGTCGCCGCACCTGCGATTGTAACAAAGACCGATACAATAAAAGCCTTGGGCAGAGTATCGGATGTGAAGATATACTTATACGCATCCAGATGAATTTCCGATGGGATAATAAAAAATGGTCTGGAAAGGATCTCCTTCTCCGATGCGAAAGAGCAGCCCAATATGTATAGAAATGGAAATATAGTGATAATCGAGCAGGACACTAAGAAAACAGTATTACAAACATCGAATATTTTTGACAGCAAGGATCTTTTCATCTCATTCATACCCCTATTTAGTCAGATTAGATTCCTACACGTTTATTAAAAAATGCCTGACTCTCCCACTTTTTTGGCAAGCTTGTTCGCCGAAAAGATCAGGATGATCCCGATCACGGCCTTAAATAGCCCGACCGCGGTGGAATAGCTGAAAGCGCCCCTTGTGATGCCCATTGTATAAACAAATACATCAAATACGTCGGAGACGCTTCGATTCAGGGAATTGCTCATCAGAAATATCTGGTCGAAGCCGTTGTCCAGAACATGACCCAGACGTAATATCAAAAGGGTAACAACCGTGCTCTTCAGTGCCGGAAGCGTAATATGCCAGACCTGTTTCAGCCTGTTCGCACCATCTATGATGGCGGCTTCATAAAGCTGCACGTCGACGCCGGCCAGCGCTGCAAGGTAAATAATCGTACCAAATCCCGTCTCCTTCCAGATGGTCTGTCCTATAATCATCCCCCTGAACGTATCCGTACTTGTCAAAAACGGTATCGTCTGACCGCCTGACGCCACGATCAACCTGTTGACAGCACCGTCGGAATTGAACAAGGTATAGGTAAGGCTGGCAACGATTACCCAGGAAATGAAATGCGGGATGTAGACAAAAGTCTGGACCGTCCTTTGAAACCATCTCCTGCGTATTTCATTCAGAAGAAGAGCCAGGATGACAGGAGCCGGGAAGGAGAAAAGTATATTATAAAAGGAAATAATGAGAGTATTGGCGAAAAGTTGTCCAAATTCAGGGTTGGTAAAGAATTCAATAAAGTTATTGAACCCAACCCATGGGCTTTTCAAAAAGCCAAGATAAGGGTTATAATCCTGGAAGGAGATCAATATGCCCCACATCGGCAGGTATTTGAAGACAATAAAATGAAGCGCCCCGGGGATTAGCAGGATGTATAGCCATATATCCTTTCTGATCCGATTCAGTTTGGATGTTTTCGCAGGCACCTTCACTGCTTTCAATGGTTGTTCGTTCTTTACGACAGACTGAGTGGAAACGTTGCTCAAAGCAAAACCTCCTTCGGAATTCCTGTTTGAAATCTGACATTAAATCTATTTTAAGTCCCGGAATAATTGCATACCATAGTCATTAAGGAGACACCTTTCCATTTTTGGATCAACATCCATCGAAATTCAAATTGCAATATTGTCATAGCCCCTATTTTAAGGCCTTTACAGTATATATACATTGATATCCTCTGAATGAATTGTACAGAATAGTCATTAGAGCTACATTTGCGGAAACTCTATGGATTTTAGGATCAGGAGGGTATAGAATCATTTTATTCAAAATATAATTTGAAGCAGGTGCTGTATGGAGAAGTATATACAAGAGAAAGAAAGCGCATACGAAACATACGGAGATGATATTGAAAAAATAGTCCGGGTAACGGTAAACCGTTATATAGGGCAAAATCCACCGCAACCGACCGTTTATAGGGCTTATAACAAAAACGGCATACAGAGGCTTGCCGATTACCGCTATGATTTCAACTTTGGGAAAATATTCCCTCTGTCACCTCCCCAAGCACCTTACGAGACTTTCGTATATGCCTGGGCAAAGCTATGGAGCGATCAGGAAACGGATTTCAACTTCACTATTACAGCATATGGTCCTGTGAAAGTATTCGTGAATGAACAACCGGTCTTTAAAACCAACATTCTGAACGAGAGGTATCCGGACTACATAAGCCCGATCAAGGCAAGGCTGGTCAAGGGTTGGAATTCCTTTGTCCTGCGTTTTATCAAAACACCGGCCGGCTTTGGCGGCCTGCTTGGGCCAGCTTCACCGAAAAGCCTCCCGCTGGCCTTTGTGATGGCGTCCTCAGAAAGGGAAGGCCAGTCCGGATGGATCTATACGAAGCCATTGTACACTGAACTGGACAAACTACCCGTGATCGGTGACAGCGAAGAAGACGACCGGCTGGAATGGCTCCCGGTTTGGAAATGGCATGAAAAAGAGCTATCATACGGGCAGTTCAAAAGGATGTACAGCCTTCAGAAAGGATGTTCCGCACTGGGCTGGACCACAGTTTACTTAAAAAAGTCAGACGTCGGCAGCTACGCGATTCATGGTTCAAGTGCGGGATCCATAAAGGTTTTTTTGGATGGCAGCGAGCTGATGTCTTCCGATTTGTCGGTGAATTTTCACAAGAGCTTCAAGGCGGCTCACGGCAAGCACAATATTTTAGTATTCTGCCTTTGCAGGGATAAGGACTGGGGGTTTAACCTCAGAATCACCGACGAAAAAAGCGGAGTGGAAATCCCGCTTCAGGCGCCTGTTCATGTTCACGGGAGCAGGAGCACATGGTTTTACGCAGGCCCGCTTAATGATACGAAAATATTCGGGATGGATGACCTTCCAGTCATGGAGCGGTTAATTCCCGGTGTAAAAGATATGACCTACTGGCGGCTGGACGAACCAGGGACCTGGATCCGTCCATTCCGTGAAAACCAGCTTTTCGGGAATTGGAACTACCCGCTTGGGGTTACACTATATGGTCTTACCTCTGCAGCAGTAACCTTTAGTAATCGTGACATCCTGGACTATGTTCATGAACATATAGAAGCCTGTACGTCAACTCTGGACTATGCTCTATGGGATAAAAAGCATTATGGAGCGGCAGGATTACATCATCATTTAACCGAAATGGATTGTCTGGACGACTGTGGCTCCTTTGCCTCAACCATGCTTGAGCTCTCCATACACACAAATGTCTGCAGCTTCAGGAAGGTGGCGGATTACGTCGCGAATTACATCCGTAGTAAGCAGCCAAGGTTGCCGGACGGTGCTTTTGTCCGAAGAGGCAGTTACACCATGGTCTCTGAGGATACACTCTGGGCGGATGATCTGTATATGAGTGTGCCATTCCTCTGCAGATATTACCGGCTGACAGGGGACTCTTCTATAATAGATGATGCAGCGAACCAATTCCTGTGTTATTATAAATACCTTTTCAGGTCGGATAAGGGCATCCTGTCCCATGTTTTCGATTTCAAACAGGGCAGGGCAACGGAAGTATCCTGGGGCAGAGGTAACGGATGGGCGGCATTTTCCCTTACGGAACTGCTGGCCACACTTCCCTTGGATCACAAAGACAGGCCAGAGCTTCTGAAAATGTTCCGGCAGCTCTGTGCCGGATACCTGGCCTTACAGGATGATGAAGGCATGTGGCACCAGGTTTTGACTGACTGGGAATCCTATCAGGAAACCTCCTGTACTTCAATGTTTCTTTATGCTTTTTCACGAGGTGTACAGTATGGCTGGCTCGAAGACAGGGATGTTTATTCGGAGGCTGTCGGAAAAGCCTGGAAGGCAATATCCAGGATTTCAATAGACTCTCAGGGGAATATTTACGGGGTTTGCAGAGGATCCGGCTTTTCTTTCTCCGCCGATTATTACAAGCATGACCTGTCCTGGAATCTGAACGACACCCACGGTATCGGGATCGTCATATTGGCCGGTATAGAGGCCCTGAAGCTGGAAAAAACACTACAGAACGGCGGTGAAATGAAATGAGCGAACAACAGATCACAGTTTGGTTGGCCGGCGATTCCACGGTTCAGAACTGCCCGGAAGGCTACGCCCCGATGGCCGGCTGGGGACAAGCGTTTCATCTGCTATTCAAACCGGAAGTCCGGATTGTTAACCGCGCCATTGGTGGGAGGAGTACAAAAAGCTTTATTGCCGAAGGCAGGCTGGAGGAAATCCTGAGCGAAATAGTGGAAAACGACTGGCTTCTCATCCAATTTGGGCACAACGACGAGAAACTGGAGGGAGCTTATGCAGACCCCAACGGAATGTACAAGGCCTATTTGAAAATGTACATTGATGGAGCCAGGGAAAAAGGTGCTTTTCCTATCTTGATCACTCCGGTAAGCCGCAGGCTGTTTGATAGGAACGGGAGAATTCTGGATACACATGGCGCGTACCGTGATGCAGCCATATCTCTAGGGGATGAACTGGATGTACCGGTGATAGACCTCTGCACAAGAAGCCGAGCTCTGTTGGAGGAATTAGGGCCGGATGAATCCAAAAAACTTTTTTTGTTTCTGGAACGCGGAGTTTATCCCAATTATCCGGAGGGTTCGAAAGACAATACCCATTTTTCACAGGAAGGAGCTTACGCCTTTGCCAAGCTTGTTGCGCAAGGCATACGGGAAGTTCCGCTTCCCCTATACCGCCTTTTGCTTAAGCTCCCTCCCGAAAACATACATATTTTATCAGAAGCAAAGCCAAGGTGACCCACATAAGCAATTAGCTCCTATCCCGATTGATAAGCTGTTGAAGCTCGTCAATTTCTTGATCGGACAACTTTTTTCTTGACGTGAATGCAGCTAGAAATAGCGGCAGTGAACCATTAAAGGCTTCGCTAACAAATTCTTCGCTTTGCAGAACATGAAATTCCTGCCTTGATATAACTGACGTTACAGTACTGTTTTTGTTCTGAAATATACCACGATCACACAGCCGTTTAAGACTGCTTTATTTATTTTGTCGGCGCAAATATTATCCCTGTTTTATCGCCTATCCTGTTAAGCACCGCCTCCCGCATGTTTTCCTCCGATGTGGCATAAACCGGCATCATGTAGGCGCGTGTAAATCCCAACTCATTTCTGGTCAGCGCAACCATGCCACCGTCGTTTTGAACGTATGTATTGCCTTCAAACTTCGGTGCGTACTCGCCCTGTGAAGCAAATTCCACCAATGCGCCTTTGGATATATAAAATACGTTGTTACGCACATAGATACCGCCGTTTGCGTAGTTGGATTTATCATACGAGTCATGCGCTATGTTCCCAAATGCATGACCTAACGCAGGATAAATTTCATTGCAAAGGGTCTCAGGAAAAAAGTTAGTATTCGGATCGGTTGAAAAGCCATAGCCTGAATACATAGCATAATTATCTTCAAACATAATGTCACCAAACGGAGGTTCATTGCCTTTAAAAGGATACCAGTCATACACAAACAGCGCTACTGCACAGCGTTCAATATAGTTTCCGACCGCTCTCAAATGGAAGCCTGTCGCTTTGGCCCCTCCTTCGGGGTCAATGCCGCCTTCTATAGTAATCGCTGCATTACCAACTTGGTAGATATAGTTATTGACAGCTGCGTTGCCTGTGCTGTTATCCCCACAAAAAAGGATACACTCACCGTTGCCCGGTCCGTCAAGGTATTCGTCCACCTTCATTTCGCCGTTGATGAGTAAGCCGCCGCCAATCCACCCGATTTCACAGTTTTGCACCGTTGTGTTGATGTTGCAAAATACTGCGTTTACGTCAGCGTATTTCAGGCAAAGATTGTCGATCACAACATCCCTCATCCCTTGCGCATTGGGGCTGTTTGAATCCCATGTTTCGTATATAAAGGCACCTTTGTACTCCCACCAGCTGCCGCCGTCTATTAGCCTTGCTGCTCCGGAGGACTGTATGTTTCTGGCTTGAAACTCAATAGAGCTGTAAAGCTCACCCGGATTACCTTTGTCGCAGCGCAGATAGATCTCGCCCCTTATATCAGCGCTAAGCGCGCCCTCCGGCCAGCTAGATGCGTCATAGATGCGCATATCTGAAAAGGTTGTGTAGAACTGCAAGTCGTGTTGCAACTGCTCGAATATCACAAAGGGCTTTCGCTTGCACTGGGTAAAATTGCTGCTGTCGATTATGACATGATTTGTCCCGTCATAGTGAGAATATACCCGGCTGGCGTAGCTTTCGCCCTCATTGAACACAATGCCGCCGCAGTTTTGAATTTCGTTATGGAATTTCCATATCTTTTTGCCGCCCTCGTCATACCACAGCGTCCACTTATCGGGGCTTGCTCCGTTTTCGGGCGAGCCGTAGAGCCTCGGCTTGCCGCCCTCGCCGTAAGCGGAGTAGGTAATGCCGCTCACCGCATAGAGCTGCTCGCGCCAAAGACCGCCGCGCTCGAAGAAAACGCCGTCACCGTATTTCAATTTACCCTTGTACCCCATTTGGCTTACTTTGGTCACGGTTTGCCACGCCGTTGCAGGGCTTAAGCCGTTGTTATTGTCATTTCCATTGTTGGAAACATAATATTTCTTGCCCGTGACCTTAACCGTCGTCGGGCTGTTGATAATGGACTGTTTATACACCTCAGCTTTTTTCAAAAGCGTACTTTCCCCGGCGGTCATTATGCGCTCTGTTACCTCGGGCGCGCTTTCGTACAAACGAAGTACCGCCAACAAGGCTTCGGCATAAGTTAAAGCATCCTTCGGACGCAATGATCTTTTATCCGGGTCGTATTCCAAAATGGATTTTCCGCTGACCGCGGATGTTTTGAGAAATGAGAACGCATATACCTGATGAAGCTTATCCCACGGATAAGTGAACAGACCGAAAGGTGTATTGATAATCGTTTCACCATTGGGATCTCCGAAAAATGCCGAAATCTCTCCCATGTCGCCAATATCATCCGTTTGGCCCGGAAGCAACCCCCATGAATTATCACTCTGTCCGTATTCTCCGCCCAGATATTCCGCTGCGGCGTAGATGGCAAAGGCTGCATTCATGCGAGTGATCTTCCTTGTATTTTTGCGCGCGCCGGCAAGCTGCCCCTGCCACCCGGCAAGCTTCGTGCTGTCCGCAAGCTCTACCACCCGGTTGAGCATGATCATAAACTGCGCGTAAGTCACGGCTCTATCCGGTTCAGAGTGCGTACCGATACCAAGCTGTAATGCGCGGTCGAGCTCCGCATCTCCGGTGGAAACGAATGCCGGGGTGGGTTCGGGTACAGCAACAGGCGTTTCCATTGCCTGTGGGATATCCGCCGTTGGAGTCTCTCCTCCTGTGGTCGCACAGGCGACAAGGGAAAGAAGCAGCGACAACATCAAAGCAAGTGAGAGAATACGTTTCATAAGGGATTCCTCCTGTAGCTTCAGCGCATCTTTAATAACTTGATGAACTAACTTGAAGAACCCATCGGCACTTCCATTAGTTCTTCTGCAACAGTATACCAGCCATTTAACGCAGATTCCCAATTTTCCTCTATTTGGGCAGGTTGCTACATTTATGATAATACCCTTAAATAATAACTGTCAATATGTTTTTCCTACGGGGATTCCTATTCTGTTCCTATTCGGCATTATTTTTAGGACCTATTTTAGTTGCACACTCTGTTAATTAGTTGCAAACTTTCAATTGGTATTTTTCATAGTATACAATGCTCATTTTCTTCGTTAATTCAGATCTTTACTGTATTACAGGTGTTATGGATTGAAGCGCGCTGCTCATAATCTACACTCAATAATCATAATGGTGTTTCCATTTATGTAGATTGTTACTTTCTAATCTTAATACCATTTTGAGCGAGAATCACAAGTATTTCACTTACCATTGCCTGAATTTCTTTTCCCTCAAGTGTTCTATCCATGGAGCTAAATTCAAAACGAACTGTAATACTCTTCTGGCCTGGAAGCAACCTATCGTCCTCAAAAATATCTACCAGGTAAAATTTCTGCAGATATTCTGAATGGTATTCTTTAATGTAGTCCGCAACGATTTCATATCGAATCATCTTATCGACGAGAAGGCTTAAGTCGATTGATACCCCTGGATACTTTGATACTTCAGAATAACAAATATCTGCTGCTGTTACCTTTTCGAGAGTTTCTATATCAATCTCAGCAAATGCTACGTTCAACTTTTTGTCAATCTTATTCCTTATCTTCGGGTTAAGTACGGAGAAAAATCCGATTTCTTCCCCCTTCAAAAGAATTGCTGCGTTGTTGACCGGATGAAAATAATTATATTTTACCAATTTTCCCTTCATGGCAAAGGATGGGCAGATATTCTTGATGGTAGCTACAACCTGTTCAACGACTTCCTTACATTTGAAATAGATTTCCTTATCACTGAGCTTCTTACTCGCAACTACTATGCCAAGCTTCTTACGCTCATCGCACAGTCCATCCTCTCTTAAGCCATTGGCTACTCGCCCAATTTCATACATACCCATTTCAGGGTAATTATCCACATTCTTTGCTACAAAGCCAAGTAGACTTGGTATCATTGTTGAACGAATTGTATCATTTTCGGCGGTTACGGAGTTGATAATACGGATATTAGGCTCAGTGATGATGCCAAGCTCCTCATTGGTCTTGCTCTCATACCAGATATAGCTGTGCACTTCATTCATTGCATAGCATTCCGTCAACACTTGCTTTATACGGTATTCATCGTCTCTCTCTACGCTTCGACGTACAGGTGTCAGGTAACTCTTGGTTGAGCGGATCTCAAAGTTATCATATCCGTAGAATCTGGTAATTTCCTCTATAATGTCGGCTTTTATCGTAACATCCTTGGTTGCTCTCCAGCTCGGAACCACAAGGCTGAAGGTATCATTTTTGCGGGCTACGTCAAAGCCAAGTGATATTAGGGTTTTCTCAATCTGATCTGAGGAAATATCGATTCCGGTATATTTATCCACATACGTTTTATCAAAATCAATGTTTACTGTATCATAATGCTTTATATAGCAGTCCGTTAGAGATGAGGAAATCTTCACATCTGGATCAATGTCTTTCAGAAGTTTCACAAAACGCTCGATTGCCGGAACCGTAAGTTCGGGATCGATGATTTTCTCATATCTTGCACTTGCTTCTGTACGAAGGCCGAGACGGGATGCGGATTTACGAACAGATACACCATCAAAGTTAGCAGACTCCAGTAATACAGAATCTGTACTTTCTGTAATTTCAGAGAGTTCACCTCCCATGATTCCCGCGATAGCGACCGGCTCCTTCTCATCACAGATGAGCAGGGTGTCATTATCCACCTTACGCATCGTTCCGTCCAATGTTAAGAAGTCTATCGTATCTGGATAGGTCTTTACACGCACCTTCGATACCTTTGCATTATCAAAAACATGCATCGGTTGGCCAAGCTCCATCATCAGGTAATTGGTCAGATCGGCGAGCAGGTTGATTGGTCGCATACCACAATAGGTAAGACGAATTCTCATGTTTACAGGAGATTTCGTCTTCTTGATATTCGCAATGCTGATACAGCTGTAACGATAGGTCTTCTCGATGTCCTCTACCTCCACATCAATAGCACTCAGACCATTGTAAATACTTGTATCAGCTACTACAAGGGTCTTTAGTGGCCTCTTGGTAAGCACTGAAATTTCTCTTGCTATCCCATAATGTCCCCAAAGATCGGGACGATTGGTCAGAGATTTGTTATCTACCTCGAATACCGTGTCCTCCAGCTGCATGAAGCTCTTAATATCGGTTCCAAGCGGATATGTATCATCTAACATCATGAGTCCAGAGTTATCATCGCTGATTCCAAGCTCCGTCTCTGAGCAGCACATGCCATAGCTTACTTCACCAGCAACCTTCGCTTCCTTAATCTCTAAGTCGCCCACCTGACCTCCAAGTTTGGCAAATGGTACGATCGCTCCCACGAATACATTCGGTGCACCGCATACGCAGCTTGCGATTTCTGAACCAATATCCAACTTAAGCAGATGCAGCTTCTTTGAATTCGGATGGTCATGGATCTCAATAATTTTACCTACGACTACATTTCTGATATTCTTACCATATTCATAGATTTCCTCTACCTCAGCAGTTGATAAGGTGAATCTTCCAATTAGTTTCTTCAAATCTATACCGGACAAATCAGTGAATTCTGAAATCCAATTCATTGAAATAAGCATTTCACTTCCTCCAATCAAATTATTTTTATTTTAAAAATGTTCCATACTGAGATCAAAAAAGAATAAACCTACCATACTCTAATATAATATTAAGCTCTTTATACGGTAAACTGCCTCAGTTGCTTAAGATTACCGTTGTTGAACATCCGGATGTCTTTTATGTTGTATTTCATCATCGCAAGTCTTGTCAAACCAAGACCGAAAGCAAATCCGGTGTATTTCTCCGGATCGACACCACCAAGATGAAGTACATTCGGATGAATCATTCCACAAGGTAGCAGTTCCAGCCAACCAGAGTTCTTACAAGTTGGACAGCCCACACCTCCACAGATTGCACAATTTATATCGAGTTCAAAACCCGGCTCCACGAAGGGAAAAAATCCAGGTCTTAATCGAACTTTAACATCTCTATGGAATACTTCAGTCAAAAGTACCTTCATGAAATAAATTAAATTGGATATAGAAATGTCTTCACCGACCATCATGCCCTCAATCTGGAAGAATGTATTCTCGTGACAAGCATCAATGTTCTCATTGCGAAAACATCTTCCGGGGAATAATACCTTAAGAGAAGGTTCACCCTGTTTTGGCGCACCATATTTTCTTAAGATGGAATTCTGAGCTGCAGAGGTATGTGTTTTTAATAGCTGGCCATTCTCCAAATAGTAAGTATCTGTCATATCTCTTGCTGGATGGTTCTTTGGTATATTTACACCCTCAAAATTATTAAATTCGGTCTGAATTTCCAGGCCATCCTCTATGATAAAGCCCATGGATATAAAAATATCCTCAATCTGTTTCTGAACAATTGTAATTGGATGCATTGTTCCTACAGTTTTTTCAAAAGAAATAGAATAATCATACCGTTCAACACTGTCTATTTCACGTAAATATTCCTTTTCCTCAAGAGTCTTCTGATATTCTATGATCTCCCTTTCAATTTCTGCCTTCAGCTGGTTCACTTGCATACCCGCGGTCTTCTTTTCTTCGACATCCAGACTACGAAGTTCCTTCAGTGCTTCTGTTACTAATCCCTTTTTACCAAGAAAGGCCACTCTTACTCTCTCCAGTTCATCCTTGAAATTAGCTGAATTCAGCTCAGCCTTGAATTGCTCTTTAATTTTTTCCAAATATTCTAACATAATAGACCTCCTTTGATTTGTCTTTAATGCATAAAAAAAGCTCCCGTCCATAAAAGGGACGAAAGCATCGTGGTACCACCCAAGTTCAAGCTAAAAGCATAGCTCCTCGACAGTTATAACGGTATTGATCCGGCCAGTCTTTCGAAAGGCAACTCCGGTGCCGAACTTCGCAATATATCTGAACCCTGAACTTGCTTTCAGCCGATGACAAGTTCTCTCTGACGGGAAAATATACGCTACTGCATTCACCTTCAATGTTTTTAAGTTATTATTTGAGAATAACTTATTTTCTCATACTTGTCAAGCAAATACAAATAATCTCTGGTTCATACTCTTTTACTATTATGGAGTATTCTATCAATAATTTACCATATATTTAATCAAAATTACAGAATCATTGTGCCGGATGTATCGTAGGCATGGTTTGATCATAATAAATGACTGTTGCTCTTAACAACAGCCACTTACTATGTTTTGTGTAACTTTATGTAGCGTAAATTTATAAACCTAATCAGCATGCGAGATTGGTTTTAATAAAATAAGACGCATACGTAGAGTATCATCAGTATAAAAATTCAATAGCTGGAGGGTATTTTTTGAGGTACTACAGTGATATGTAGTACCTCGATGTCAAAGCTCAATATGGAAATTATAGCAGTGGTTATTTACCGCCCTTTAATACTTTTAATTCAACATCCTGCTTTTCTATCTTCTGAGATATGCTACTTACCTTTGTTTCCAGCACTTCAAGTTTTTCATATGCCTGCTTGTATCCGTCAAATAGAGCTTTGGAGTCAGTATCCAATTTATTTTCTATACGCGTAATGTCGCTTTTATCGGATTTCTCATCAAGCTTTTTATCCATTGAATCCAGCCTGACCGTTATGTCGGAATACATTTTTGTCATCAATTCAAAAAGTTTATCTTCCATGCATAAACTTGTATGATGTATTTAACATCAATACATTCCTTTCATAAGATTTTTTATTTATACTTTGTATAACACTGTGGACTTTTAATTTATATTTATAGCTTAGACTATTTTAAGGAGTGTATTGCCACAGTTTTATCTCAATCTTTTATAGTTGGATAAGCCTTCGAGCTTTTATTTCACGCAAGTTTAGGATGATAAAACTAGGTGGACCACCCACAGTGATTAAAACTTAAGGAGCTGGTGTCTTCATGATTTACGTTGGCGTCGATATTGCCAAGCAAAAACATTTTGCCTCTGTTATGTCTTCAGATGGTGAAATACTCGTTTCTCCCTTTAGCTTCACAAACGATCATACCGGGTTTCAGCTGATTCTTTCAAAGCTTACTGCTTTTAAAAGGACTCGCTGATTATCGGTATGGAATCCACTGCACACTATGGCGAGAACCTTATCTGTTTCCTCTTTTCCAGAGGCTTTCACCTTTGTGTCATCAATCCTATTCAGACTGCTACTATGCGTAAAACAAACATCCGAAAAACCAAAACGGATTCTGTTGATACTTACATTATCATCAAAGCTCTTATGATGAATCAGTATCGACGTTTTACAAAAAGAGATTTCGAAACCTTGAAATTGAAAAACCTGTGTCGTTTCCGCCAAAAGCTTATCAAGGCCAGGACTAGGGTTAAGATTCAGCTTGTAACCTACGTTGACCAGTTGTTCCCTGAGTTACAGTATTTTTTTAAGTCAGGGATTCATATTAACGCCTGTTACTCGCTTCTTAAGGAATGTTCAGATCCCGACAGGATTGCTGCGATGCACCTTACAAAGCTAAGCAATCTTTTGCGAAAAGCTTCCCACGGCCACTTCAATAAAGATACAGCCATTACCTTAAAAGAACTCGCAAGCAAATCCGTCGGTACTAAAAATCATACCTTATCCTTGCAGATTTCTCAATCCATTATTCAGATTGAACTCTTTGATCAGCAGCTCCAGGAATTAGATGCGACCATCAAGTCAATTATGGATGATATGGATTCTGTTATTAAAACAGTTCCAGGCATCGGTAGTCTCAATGGGGCAACCATCCTTGGCGAAATCGGTGACATTCACCGTTTTCATTCATCTTGTCAGCTGCTTGCCTACGCGGGTCTGGATCCCTCAGTAAACCAATCTGGCAAATTTACTGCACATCGTACACGTATGTCAAAACGCGGTTCTAAAATGCTTCGATATGCATTAATTAACGCTGCCTGGCAAGCAACCCTGAATAACAAGACTTTTAAAGATTACTATGATTTGAAAATCTCTCAGGGGCGATCCCATTACAACGCTCTGGGACATGTTGCTCACAAGCTTGTTCGCATCATTCATAAAATGATGATGGACAATTTGAAATTCAATCTGGCTTAGTCCAGTCTTCTATATTTAGTTTTCAAAGTGCATCAGATGGATGCTTTGTTTGCTATGCTCTTTTATATCCAACTAAATACCATGAAAATATTTTTATTTTCTATTGACTATTCATAGTTGGTCTCCTTAGATTTGGTACTTAGATTATATCATGCTTGTTGATGATTAGAAAGAGAAAACCAAAAAAAGGAACTCACAAGATGGTAAAAAAACGAAAGAGACAGACGGTCATCCTCCGGTTGGGGAAGTACGTCTGCCTCTTTTTATCGTCAGCTCAACAAACTCTGTGCCGCCTCAGATCAGCCCCGATTTTTGCAGAAGCCTTACCGTCATCACCGCGAACTCGTCCCGTGTAATGGCGGCCTTCGGCGAAAGTGCAGCGGCGCTTGTGCCGGAGGTGATATTTGTTTTGATACAGGCTGCGACGCTGCTTCGCGCATAAGCGGAAATGCTGCGGCTCTCTGGAAGGTATCCGAGGATGTGGCGGGCAACTAATAAAATTTGGCTATAGCCTTGCTTGTCGTTAAGCCGGCCAGAGCATGATTGTTGTCCTGTTTTTATATCCTAAACCAGATAATAATTTAATAGATCTCGGTGATAACTGTTAATATGCAAATCACGCTGGGTAAGAGTATATAAAATAGGAGCAAGAGGTGAATGAAATGAAAACATTAAATTTAAAATTAGTGCCTTTATTTACGATATTATTATCCAGTATGATAATTGCAACAGCTTGTCAGCAGGGGAAACAAGAAACAATTGAACCGGATCAGTCTGTAGAGCAGTCAACCATATCCAGTAATCAATCTACCGGTGAGCAATCCATAGCTGAGGAATCAACAGCAGAACAAACTGCTGGAGAACAATCAACAGTAGAACAAGCTACGGTCGGAGAATCAACAGTTGAGGAATCCGCCGGTGAACAAACAACGGTCGAGGAAGGCTTGAAGGACTTTACATCTGATGAGTTAGCCAAATACAACGGCAAGAATGACAACCCCGCATATATAGCTGTTGATGGGAAGGTATACGATGTAACAGACGTTCCCGAATGGAAAAACGGAATACATAACAGGAGATTTGAAGCGGGAAAAGACTTGACTAAAGAGCTGAAGCTTTCACCTCATGGCAGTTCAAAACTTGACAATGTGCCAATAGTTGGAAAGCTTGTACAATAACAGGGGAGAAATTAAAAATATTGAAAGGGTGTGGTCTCGTGAGATTTTGGCCTAAATCCAATTTTTCAAAACTACATGTATTTATTGCAGCATTTACCTTGTTGAGTGTGCTTACGGGTTTATCCCTGAACTATGGATTGATTCCTGGCTATACCATAAGGACATTACATTTTTATTCAGGTGTTCTTTTGGTAGTAGCTCCTTTAGTTGTTCTGACTTTTTTGAAAAAAAGGCATCAAACAATGAATGCCTTTAAGACACTGGCATTTGTGAACAGTATGGATATCAGACGTAAAAGGTATCTGGCTATCACCGCTAAGATCCTGCTTAATTTATTCGTACTAGGTTTGCTGAAGCAGCTATTGACCGGGCTTGCTATAAAACTTCAGATCTTTAATACACCGGATATGGTAAACGGCTTGTATAATGCTCATTCCTTCGGAATAATGCTACTGCCTGTACTTCTTGTTCTGCATGTAGTGCTGATGATAATTGTAAAAAAGGCCACCAGACCAAGATATTTGCATAATCAGTAAAGTCGAATACCATAAGGTATTCCTTGCCATCGCACTTCTTCATCATTATGACCAGTATCAGATATTATAGGCACCCCACTGGCACAAAGGGCATCTACATAACGGTAGACAGCCCTTATATTTATTTCTAACTTTTCAGATATCTGTTTCGCGGTCACTTTCGTGCCCAAATTCAACATCCACAAGATTGTCAGCATATTATCGCTTTTTGGCATAGCTACGGATCCCATCTTACATGCAATCTCAATATTTTACCGGATCTTATTATCAAATTCATTTGAACAGAAATTCTTACGATCGCCATGTTTGAGATTTTATCTGTTTGACCTTTACTCACTTTACCATTACACCAATTGTATTATTTGGAATTAATGTAGTCAGGTGTATATCAAAACAAAAAGACTGGTTAAAGCACCAGTCTTCATAAAGTATATAAAAGAAAATCCATTTATTGAATTAAATCATATTTAATTTGATTCTATAATCATCTTACATAATTCAAGCCCCATAACGCCCTAAATATGCGACTTCCAGATGTAATATCTGAAGGTATTACCCACATTTGCTATAACCGCAGTGCCTGCATATGACGCATCCGCCTTCATGCTCCACCTGCTTGCCGCATTCCGGGCAATTGGCCGCAAAAAGGCCATCTACCTGGTCGCCAAAATTTTCATCTTCAGCTCTATTAGGATTCATACAAACATCCTGCAGTGTGCAGTCAACACACTGGCTGTCACATTTTGCGGTAGGTCTGGGAGCATTCACTGTACGTACCTCTTTGCCTTCAAAAGCTGGTTCATGCTTCTCACTGTTTCCGTTCTGGAGCTTGTATACCTTTTCAATCAGTCGTCCTATAGCATCCGGGCATGACATGACCTTCAGGTCTTTCTGCCGAATGGTCGACGGACACCGGATTCCCTTAAGCTGTTCGACAATGGACTTAGCGTCTATACCCGAACGTAAGGCTATGGAAACCAGGCGGCTTGTTGCTTCCGACTGCGACGGGCACCCTCCTGCCCTGCCGGTATTGGTAAATACCTCGCAAATGCCGTTCTCATCGTAATTAACTGTTATATAAAGATTTCCGCATCCTATTTTTACCTTCTCTGTAAAGCCTGTCGTAATATCCGGCCTGGGCCTTGGAGCTATTTTAACAGTCTTGCTGCCTTCTTTTTCCACGTTTGCAGCTTCAACTTCCTTACCCTTTACCTCGCCGATATTCAGCACCTGCATATCGCGGCTGCCATCTCTGTATATGGTAACCCCCTTGCAATAGGTTCTGTACGCCAGTTCAAAAACCGCTTTAACATCTTCTTTGGTGGCATCATGCCCCAGGTTTACGGTCTTTGATACCGCATTGTCCGTATATTTCTGGAAGGACGCCTGCATTTTAACGTGCCATTCCGGCGAAATATCGTGGGCAGTGACAAATACATCCTGCACCCTCTTGGGTATTTCAGGGAAACCGTTTATTGTACCTTTCTTTGCAATACGTCTCATCAAATCATCCGAGTAGAACCCTTCGGAAGTTGAAGCCTGCTTAAAGACAGGATTCACCTCAATCAGTTCGTCATTATCCATTACATTTCGAATGTACGAAATGGCGAAAATGGGCTCAATGCCGCTGGAGCAGCCTGCAATAATACTCAACGTACCGGTTGGAGCAATTGTTGTCGTTGTTGCATTACGTACCCTGACTCCCAGATCCTTATAAATACTTTTATCAAAGTAGGGAAATACACCCTTCTTTTCTGCGAGATCAATGGATGCTTTTCTGGCCTCATCCTGAATGAAATGCATCACCTTTTCAGCGAGATTAATGGCCTTCTGAGAATTATACGGGATATTCAGCTTGCATAGCATATCTGCCCATCCCATGACACCAAGTCCTATTTTTCTGGTACCCCTGGTCATCTCGTCGATCTGTGGCAGAGGATATTGGTTCACCTCAATCACATTATCAAGAAAATGCACTGCTTTTCTGACGACACTGCCAAGCCGGTCATAATCTACGCTGGCTTTACTCTCGGTTCCCTTTATCATAATGCTCAGATCAATAGAACCAAGATTGCATGCCTCATAAGGAAGCAACGGTTGCTCACCACACGGGTTGGTGCTTTCTATTGCACCCAGCTCCGGTGTAACATTATCCTTGTTCAGCCTGTCAACAAAAATAATTCCGGGTTCACCATTATTCCAAGCATTATTAACAATCAGGTCAAAAATTTCTTTTGCATTTTCCTGCTTCACAACTTTTTTAGTTTTGGGATCCACCAGATCATACATGAGGCCTTTCCCGGCGGCAGCCATGAACTCTTCCGTAATTGCAACACTTATGTTAAAATTCGTTATATCCTTATTATCCTGTTTACAAGTAATAAACTCGCGTATATCCGGGTGATCTACTCTGAGAATGCCCATATTGGCACCCCTTCTGGTTCCCCCCTGCTTGACAGCTTCTGTGGCAGCATTGAACACCTTCATAAAGCTGATAGGCCCGCTGGCTATTCCTCCGGTTGAATTCACACTGGCCCCTTTTGCTCTGAGTCTGGAAAAGCTAAAGCCCGTTCCTCCGCCACTTTTGTGTATCAGTGCGGCATTCTTTATAGAATCAAAAATGCCTTCCATTGTGTCTTCAATTGGCAGCACAAAACAGGCGCTCAATTGGCCAAGGGGTCTTCCTGCATTCATCAACGTAGGTGAGTTCGGCAAAAATTCCAAATTTGCCATCAGGTCGAAAAATTCCTTTTCAATTTTCTTCAACTCTGATCCTGTAACATAAGATGCATCCGCCGCTGCAATTGTTTTTGCAACACGTTTAAACATACCCTCAGGGGTTTCTAGAAGTTTACCAGTTTCGTCTTTCGTAAGGTATCTTTTTTCAAGAACCTTCACTGCATTTTCGGAGAGTTTCATGTTACTGCCTCCTTGATTAGAATTACTACATTTTGTATAGATATTTTTATCTGGTACTGTATATTGTATCATTTTTACTATACAAGTCAATAAGGAAGCAGGAAAATTAAATAGTAATAAGGTCCTATTGAAAAGACTATGCTAATATGCATCTAGCGTAAAATCAGCGCAGATAGGATATTTATATTCAATTTCCAATGGGGGCAAGCCCCCATGCCCCCTCACTGCGGGCAAAATGAATTCGCCCTGCGCTACACTTCGTGCGCCACACTAAACGTTGTTTAACTCAAAAACAGCCACGTAAACTTTTTGTAACAGTCTCCGCAGCTGCTTGATGTAAATAGTATGCTATTCTCTAGTTATTATTCTTTCGTTATTTCGTTTCCTTTTCAAAGGCCTCTTCATGGTACGTATTGGAAGGATCCCAGAATATCCATTCTTCATAACCGGCATCGTAAACTGCTTTTATTTGCTCCTTTGCCTGTTGGACGCCATATTCCTGGTACATTTTCTTACCGTTGCTTTTGAGCCATGACGCTGTAAAATCCTGCAAATACGGCCTTACTCCTGCCTTATAGCCTTCCACCTTCGATATTCTTTCTTTTCCCTTGAGTAATGTATTGTAGACTACGCCGTAAGGATCTAAATCAGGCACATCAAATTTGACTTTATTAACAATCTGTCCATATGCATAATGTGAAGGATACACCATAGGGCAAATGTAATCGATGTCTTTACCTACATACTCCAAATATTGTCCTATTCCCTCTGTATCCGCAGGGCTTTCGAAAATGATGCCGAATACATCTGCCGATATTGGAACACCGGGAAGTTCAGCTGCTGCATATGCAAGAAATTCACAGATTGCTTCATACTTTTCCTTATCCATACCCGAAAAATTCATGCTCTTTTTGCCATCGCTGGGAAAACGGACATAGTCAAACTGTATTTCGTCAAAACCCTTTTCAACAGCTTCTCTGGCAATGCTGATCAGATAATCCCAGGCATCCTTATTATATGGATTAAGCCAGCTCTTGCTTTTGTTATCCTTCCATACGCCTCCGGCCGTACTTTTAATTGCAAGGTCGGGCCTTTTTATGGAATATACAGGATCCTTAAATGCTACAAGCCTTCCGATTACATAGATATCATTATCATGAAATGCTTTTATCACAGTGTCTGGATTGTATTTCTTTTTCCAGGTACCATTTGCTTTTACTTCCGGCACTTGAGACTCGTACCCAACCAAACCGTCATCATCTTTAATATCCACTACATAGGCATTTATTTCTGTAGTGTTCGCTAATTCTACATAATGATTTATTTTATCCATACTACCGGCTGTCCAACCTGTCAGATACAGTGCCTTAGCCTTTACAGGGGCAGCAGATTTGTCGTCTGGCGTCCCCTCATTCTCTGTACCATTGGTTTGTTCAGCTGTCATGTCCGTTTCTGTGTTTGCTGTACCCTCTGAGGGCGCTGTTTCATCCTGTGGCGTTGAATTGCTAACATCACCTGTTGCCGATGTCTGTGTTTCTTCCAGACCGTTTGTATCCTCAGGATTCACCTGCGATAGCTTACTGCCAGAGCAGCCTGTAAATAACAACATACAAGCTATTACGATCATTATTGCTGTTTTTAAATGGAATGCTTTCATAAAAAGTAGTGCCCCCTCAAATTCATCTTTTGTACCCGCTTTTTCCCGCAATAATATCTTATGTACACTTACGCTTTTTATTATAGGTATTTATTAGACCTTCAACATTTCTATTTGTTATTACATAATATCACAAATATTATCATAAGACACATAACAAATTGTTTAAAAATTCTTTAATTTTCGACTTACGATGGTTCATGGTTTGAGAACTATTTCAGTAAACCTATAATTACATTAATGAAGCCCATAATGATACCAAGTAATCCGCCCAGCCACACTAAAGCATTTAACTCATTTTTCATTAATGACATGATTATTTTCTCTAGCTCCAGTAAATCCAATTCGTTAATTTTTTTATGAATGACGTCTGAAATATTTACAGTATTCAGAATGTCTTCCAGCTTGTTATTAATAACATTTTCATACACATTCCAAAAACCCAGTTTAAACTCGGGAATTTTATCCTGGTACTTTTCAATGATGTCTTTGATTGGCATTCGCAACAATTCATCTGCTTGCTCTGCTATGAATTTCTCAACAATAGGACCGGACTTTTCTTCAATCATTCCGTTAATTTTACCGGCAAAAGGCTGCTTTACAGAATTCAATGCACTGCTGGTCAAGCCTTTGAGTATGGGCTTTGTTTTTGAGATAATCTCTTCATAGGCATAATCTACGATTGTCTTTCCAATATCTTGCTCTATCGCTTTCTTAGTTATGGTCGCCGCAAGAGTTTTCTCAGCTTTTTGCAGCTTGTCATCAATCGTGTCTTTGGGAATAAAGCTCTCAATAATGATTGAAATTGTATCTTCTGTTTCGGTATGACGGCTGAGCATACCATCTATTTTTTCAAAAAGCTGTTCCCTCATAGAATCTGTTAATAATGTGCTCCTTAACGTATCTCTGTCTAGCAGATCTCTACTGACAATTTCGCCAATTGCCTTGGCTATTCTTGGTTTTTCCTTTGGAATTAATCCCGGTGTAAAGGGCAGCCTGAACTTGCCTATATAAATAGGTTTTAATGGTCTGAACAGCATCTTAATTGCTATACCGTTTGTTATTAATCCAATCAGTCCTCCTATAAGAGGACCTGTAATCATTTGAATATTCATCTGAATGTCCTTCCCGTTGTATTCCGTTCTTTATTTTAAACGCATAAATTCATATGTATTATACTTATACGAAAACCCCTCATTTTTGTTTATCTTTCACATAATGCTGCTTTCAATAAACCAATATAATAAAATAACGCCTGTACCATATGGTATAGGCGCTATCTGGCTCCTCAAGTAGGACTTGAACCTACGACCCTGCGGTTAACAGCCGCATGCTCTACCGACTGAGCTATTGAGGAATATAAATCTGGCGGAGACCTATTTTCCCGGGCCGTTACCAGCCAAGTATC
>JAEZLF010000168.1 GCA_023435925.1 Bacillota bacterium | reverse complement strand
CAGAAGTATATCTATAAAATCTATAAATATCTGCATAACCAGATTTCTTCAGGGGTTAAGGTGACAGACGCGGTAAGGTGCGTTTATGAAATCATTGAGGACAGGGAGTTGAGGAACATACTCGTCAGACTTGCGGCCAGATATGAGCTGACACTGGATATTAATGCGGCATTGGAGGAATTCAGGTCGAATTTTGACGCTCATGAAGCGGAAACATTAAGTATTGCGCTGAAGCAGGGGATCGAAACCGGGGATAATAGTGAACTCCTTGCAAAACAGGAGGATGTGATGTTTAAGAAGTATTTTAACTACATACAGGCGGAAACGGATAGCTGCCGGAACAGAAGCGTTGCCGCCGCATCGGTGTTTGTTGCAATCGTGGTTGTGATGATTATTGTACCGCTGCTGAGTGAAGTCAGCCTGGCAGTCGGCAAAATTTTCATAAATTAATAAAACAGGAGGCCAATTATGGAAGCCAAATTAATGATGTTCATGTATTCAATGGAGTGCAAAGTCCAATCCTTAAAGAGAAGCCGTCTGATCCTGGATAAAAGAGGCTTTGGAATGAATGAGCTGCTGGGTATTGCAGCGGCGGTTATTCTTGCCGCATTTATCGTGATACCGGGTATGAAAACCTTTACAGCGGCAGTGATGAAAGAGCTTACAGACTGGTGGGATACAGTTGGTACAAAAATATTCCCTACTACTTAACGGCGGGGGTGTAAGCTATGCCGGTCAGAGCAGTCGTTACCGGAATCATATTGATCATGATGGCGGCCATACTGGTTTTTATGACGGAATTCTTTTTGCCGTTATCCATGAAAGCAGACCTGGATATGCTGTGCAGGAGCACCCTTCTGAAAATGGAAAGCGCAGGAGGTCTGAATGTCGACGAGAAGCAGCGACTTCGGACGGAGCTGGAGAATAAGGGATTAACGGATGTTAAAATCACAGCCACTGCATATGCACGACAGGGAAATATGCTGACCTTGCATGTTGAGGGCGAATATACCTGCAACAGGATGACCTCACTGTTCAAAAGGGAGGACGTAACGCTGAAAATGGTGTATAGCAAGGCTTCGATGTCGAGAAAGGTGGTTAATTAATGAATATCCGCCAGGAAAAAGGGAGCGCACTTCTGGATGTAATCATTGCAGCCGCAATGATTGTGTTTGTACTGCTGCCGGTATTTTCTGTAACCGTCGAAAAATTCATCTTTTTTGAGAAGGCAAGGTTAATTAAGGACGCCGTGGATATGACCAATATTTCTGTATATAATGCCCTTATCGCAAACAGCCTGGGCAAGGCTGATGTCTATATGAGTCATCCGGAGGCATCAAAGATATTCGAGAAGTTGCTATGTGCTAATTTAAGTCTGGAAGCAGGGCTTGTCCCGGGAGCGGATTCTATTGCGGAGAACCGGGTGGAGGTCAGCTCTCTTGAGATATATATGGGCACTTTTCCTGCGGAGTGCCCGGACGGCACAATCATTGAAAAGCCTTCCGTCCACAGCTGTGTCAAAGTACCTGTACGGCCTTCTCTATACAGGGCTATTGTGTTGCGCATGCTTGGTAAGGACTACGTCGATATTGAGGTACATGTGGATTCTGAGATCCCTGTAAACAATTAACGCAAAGGAAGCGAGTGGTAGTTATGAAAAGATATTTCTGGATCGTCGGCGCATTTATAATGGTTGTTTTACTGGTAGCAGTAGAAATGGCAATCATCTCGAATGCATCAGGATACGAGTCAAAAGAGAAAGTAGTCTTTGCCGCGGAACGTATCAGCAAAAATGCGATCATTACCGGCGATATGCTGGAGCTTAGAGAAATCAGCACAGAAGCGGTTCATCCCGATGCGATCAAATCCATTAATATCGCTTTATCAAAGCGGGCTGTTATGGATATTGAGGACGGTGAAATGCTGCTTAATGTTAAGCTTTCTGCCGACGATGATGGTATGATAGAGGCGGTGGATAAGAATAACAGGCTGTTTTCACTGGAGCTTGATGTGGATCAGGCCAATGGCTGGCAGCTGACGGAGGATCAATATGTTGATATTATCTATGTACCCAGCAATTCCGAAGTACGGAATCAATCGGTGATATTGGAAGGGAAGAAGGAAATCCAGGAGGGTCAAAGCATAGGAGGGGCAGGAACGATAACACAGGAGAAGACTGATGCAGCCGTTACAGGCTCGACAGTACTGGAAAAGAGTGAAAAAGGCAGCATGGGAGCGGCAGCACAGGAAAAGAGTGAAACAGGCGGCATGGGAGCGGCAAATCAGGGTAATGATAATGTAGTCGGTATAGGATCAGAGGAGTCTGCGAAAGGCTTAGATTCGCCGGGACAACTTGTCGTACAGGAAACATTGGGAATACAGGAATCATCAGTAGCCCGGGTAACTTATGTAGTACCGGTTGAAGTCTCCGGTGGTGTCAGGGTGATGAAACATATCCGCATTGCAGGGATAATTGATCAGGACGGTAAGCTGGTGGACGTTTTAAAAACAAAGAGTTTGCCCAGATATATTTCCTTTGAAGTGACGCAGGAGCAGGCGGCATTTCTTGCTTATGCCAAGCGGAACGGTAAGCTTGAGCTTGCCTGTATCCGTGACAAATAGGTCTGTGCAAGTGTACATGGTTGTATTACTATAGAATCATATAGTGGCAGTAACGCAACAACGTTTACATAAACTGCAAAGATGTATATATGTTATTAAGAATATGGAGGGTTGATTATGGCAGATTTAAAGTATGAAATCAAAAAGAGCCTTGGTGTCATCGGAGAAGGAACAAAGGGATGGAAAAAGGAAGTCAATCTCGTAAGCTGGAATGACCGCAAGCCTAAGCTGGATATCAGGGATTGGGATGAGACTCATGAGAAAATGGGTAAAGGAGTAACGCTTAATAAAAATGAGGTAGAGGAACTGAAAAAACTGCTTGAATCCATTGATCTGGAGGAGATGGAGGCCTAAGGGCCTCCTTTCTGCGTCAATACGGAAAGCAGCGGATATCCCTGCTTCCATTCATTTTCCTGCGTGACAAAGAGGGTTGCCTTAGAGTATAATTCTATATGAATGAAAAAAGCTGGGGTGATTTTATGAATGAGCCGGTACTTCTGCCAAAGGCCTGGGAAAGCTTGTTGAATTCATCAAACTTTCTGCCGGTTATTGTTAAGACAATTGAACGAATTCAGGATATTACCTGGTCCATGGAACCAAATCGCCATGAAAATTACGAAATGGTGTACATGAAAAAGGGGTTTGCTGTCTTTGAGATATCCGGACAGCCGGTTACACTGGGTCCAAACGATATCGTCATTATTAAGCCGATGCAGTATCACAAATTCATTGTCAAATCAGAAAATGGATGCGAGTTTATCGTGCTTAATTTTAAATTTGAAAATAAAATCAGCGGAGAGTATTCGGAAATACCCCTGGAGGACTTTCTAAATTTTGTCAGCAGTAAGGAATCAGGCCCTTATATCACCTTAAAGGTCAGTCAAAAGAATGAAATCATTGTGCTGCTGAACAGAATTCTGAAAGAACGTGAAAGCAGTGAACCGGGAAGTGAGTTCCTGAACTATCTGCTGGTCCTGGAGCTGTTCGTACTGCTTTCCCGTGCGCTGAAAATGGAATGGGAAAACAGCATAAAATCCAAAAGCCCAAAGCTTAAAGAACTGATAAGCATATCTATTAACTTTATACATACAAACTTCGAACGGGACATTTCTCTTAGCGATGTGGCCAGATTTGTGTTTCTCAGTCCCAGCTATTTCACCAGAGCTTTTAAGGAAGAAACCGGAATGAGTCCGATCAATTACCTGCTGAAGGTGCGTATTGAAAGGGCCAAGGAATTGCTTTCGGATACCGGGCTCAAAATAAGCGATATCGCATTGAGTGTAGGCTTTTCAAACCAACAGAGATTTAATGAAATGTTCAAAAAGTATGCTCATATTACACCACTTCAGTATAGAAAAAAGTCCTTGAAATAGGATCTAATTTTAAGAAAAAACATTCATAATGATTCCGCATAACAATAAGTAACAGGAAGAATCCTAATCTGTCAGAACGTATAATCTTTATAACGAGGCGAAAGACGTCACTCACTCACGCCTCGTTGAAACGCAGCTATAGCACAAAATTTTCTTTGGAAATTTTGCGCTTTGGTAAGAAAATTTTCCACTAAACGTAACTTGCGAAGTAAACTATCACCTAACCGCAAAATTTTCTTTGAACCGATGCGTTATAACAGGGAGGTATTTTTATGGCAAACAACTTATCAGGCAGCAAGGGTATGACAATGACCCAAAAAATTCTGGCAGCCCATGCCGGGCTCGATAAAGTAGAAGCAGGTCAGCTGATTCAGGTCAAGCTGGATATGGTGCTTGGTAACGATATCACCACTCCGGTAGCTGTGAAGGAATTCCGCAAAATCGGTGTTGATCGTGTTTTTGATAAAAGCAAAATAGCCATTGTTCCGGATCATTTTACCCCAAATAAAGACATTAAATCTGCTGAACAGGTGAAATTTATTAAAGAATTTGCCCGTGAGATGGGTATTGTGAATTTCTTTGAAATCGGACAAATGGGTGTGGAGCATGCACTGCTTCCTGAGAAAGGGCTGGTAGTTCCAGGAGATGCCGTGATCGGCGCCGACTCCCACACTTGTACCTATGGCGCTCTTGGCGCATTCTCTACAGGTGTCGGCAGTACGGATATGGCAGCCGGTATGGCCACAGGTGAGGCCTGGTTCAAAGTACCTGAGGCCATCAAATTTGAGTTGAAGGGCAATCCTTCAAAATGGGTCAGCGGTAAGGATGTCATTTTGCATATCATCGGTATGATCGGTGTAGACGGTGCACTCTACAAATCGATGGAGTTCACCGGTGAAGGTGTTAACGCTCTTTCCATGGATGACCGATTCTCCATGGCTAATATGGCAATTGAAGCCGGAGGGAAGAATGGCATATTCCCGGTTGACGAAAAGACTCTTGCGTATGTCAGGGAGCATTCTGCAAAACCGTACACAGTCTTCGAGGCAGATGAGAATGCCGTATACAGTGAAACATATACAATAGATTTGGGAGCAGTTAAGCCAACGGTAGCGTTCCCGCCACTGCCGGACAGGGCTAGAACCATCGACAATGTGGGAGATGTGAAGATCGACCAGGTAGTCATCGGTTCCTGCACGAATGGCAGGATGGAGGATATGCGCGTTGCTGCAGAGATACTGAAAGGGCGCAAGGTTCACCCGGATGTCAGATGCATTATCATACCTGCTACACAGAAGATATGGAAGCAATCGATGAATGAGGGGCTTTTTGACATATTCATCGATGCGGGAGCAGCAGTGAGCACACCAACCTGCGGACCATGCCTGGGGGGCCATATGGGTATTCTGGCAAAAGGCGAAAGGGCCGTGTCTACTACAAATAGGAATTTTGTCGGAAGGATGGGTCATCCTGAAAGCGAAGTGTATCTGGCGAGTCCTGCGATTGCTGCAGCGTCAGCAGTAGCCGGCAGGATTGCATCACCGGAGGAAATTTGAACAACGTCAATGATCAGAGAAATTTACACGGCCCATTTTAACGAGGAGGGAATATCATGAAGATTCAGGGGAATGTCATCAAATATGGTAATAATGTGGATACGGATGTCATTATTCCGGCCAGATATTTAAATACATCAGATCCCGCGGAGTTGGCGGCTCATTGCATGGAGGATCTGGACGCGACCTTTGTCAAAAGGGTGGCGAAGGGGGACATCATGGTAGCGGGAAGCAACTTTGGATGCGGGTCGTCCAGAGAGCATGCTCCGATTGCTATTAAAGCATCGGGAATATCCTGTATTATTGCGGATACCTTTGCGCGGATTTTTTATCGTAACGCCATCAATATCGGGCTGCCGATCATTGAGTGCCCGGAAGCGGCTCAGGATATTTCTGAAGGGGATCGGCTGGAGATCGATTTTGACACAGGTTTGATTACAAACCTATCAAAGCAGGTTACCTATAAAGGAGTGCCTTTTCCAGAGTTTATGCAGCAGTTGATTGCTGCCGACGGTCTTGTTGGATATATCCGGCAGCGGGCAGTTAAAGAATAGACCATTACGGGTATGAGACGAAATCCGGCAGTCTGCGGGGGAAGCCGTCAGTCTATCGGAAAAGTACAATTACGTGTGAAAGTATATGGAGGAAATTGTATATGAAATATCATATTGCTGTTCTAAAAGGGGACGGAATCGGACCTGAGGTGACAGATCAGGCAATGATGGTTTTAAATACTATCGGTGAAAAGCAAGGCATCCGGTTCAGCTTTAAGGAAGAGCTTATGGGAGGCTGTGCCATAGATGCCTTCGGTGAACCGCTTCCCGAAGCCACACTCAGAACGTGCAAGGACAGTGACGCTGTGCTTCTTGGCGCTGTGGGCGGTCCAAAATGGGAAGGCCTGCCGGGGGGGAAAACACCGGAAGCCGGGCTGTTGGGTATTAGGTCGGGACTGGGGCTCTTTGCCAATTTACGGCCTGCAGTCATTTATCAGGCGCTCAGGGATGCATCGCCACTGAAGACGGAAATTATTAACAGGAACATTGACATTCTGGTTGTACGTGAGCTTACAGGCGGCATTTACTTTGGGGACAGAGGACGGCAGGAAGCCGGTACCGAAAAAGAAGCTGCTTTTGATACGGAAAGGTACAGTATAAAAGAAGTGGAGCGTATAGCCAGGCTGGCGTTTACTGCTGCAGCAAAGCGCCGCGGCATGGTCACTTCAGTTGACAAAGCCAATATATTGGAGAGTTCAAGACTCTGGAGAGAGGTTGTGATCCGCGTATCGAAGGACTATCCGGATATCAGACTGAATCATCTTTATGTCGACAATGCAGCAATGCAGTTGATCCGGGATCCGAGCCAATTTGACGTGATATTGACTTCAAATATATTTGGTGATATTTTATCTGATGAAGCGTCCATGATAACCGGTTCTATCGGTATGCTGCCTTCTGCCAGTCTTGGCAGCGGGACCCTAGGTCTATATGAACCGATACACGGCTCAGCTCCGGATATAGCGGGTCAAGATAAGGCCAATCCTATCGCCGCCATACTTTCCGGAGCAATGATGCTCCGTTATTCCCTAAATCAGCCAAAAGCAGCAGACATGGTGGAGGATGCAGTCAAAAGAGTTCTCGAAAAGGGGTATCGTACCGGTGACATTGCAGCATTTGGAGGCAAATTGGCAGGTACAAGGGAAATGGGCAGACTGATTGCTAACGAAGTAGACCTCATGTGACATATGTGGCAGAGAGCTGTTATGACTCGGCTGTAATGGTATTCGTATGACCGTGCCGCCGACCAGATAATCTAGCCGGCGAGTACCCACCTGGCTGAGTCCCCTTGGAATAGAGACGGCAGATCAGGTACTTTGCTTTGAGGAGATTTTGTTAAGCAGCAGCAGACTTATCATGATGATCAACATTCCGCCATATTGTACCGGCAGCAGCCTTTCATCGAGAATGAAAAAGCCAGCCAGTACGGATACGACGGGTATCAAATTCAAAAATGCTGCAGACAGGGTAGATCCCAGCTTTTTAATGGCATACAGAAACATAAAATAAGAAACTGCCGAGCAGAAAACACCCAGATATACAAGATTTAGCAGTGCAGCTGTGCTTAAAGCCTTCCAGCTTCCGGTCTCCGGCAATAAAAACGGCACAAAAAGCAAGCTGCTCAACACAGTCTGGTAGAGTGTTATAGTAAAGCTGGAGTATCTGCTGCCAAGCTTTCGGCTCATAATGGTATATATGACCCAGCTTGCCATAGCACCCATAACGAGCATATTGCCCTTAAAGGAAGCAGACGAAAAGTCAAGCTTCCCATTTACGGATATAACAAGATACACACCTATCATCGATATCACGATACAAACAAAGCTCTTGATGCCGGCCTTCAGCTTAAAAAAGATCATTTCCACAAGTAGCGTAAAAACCGGTACAGCGGCAACAATCATAGAGGCACTGGAGGCTGTGGTATGCATCAGCCCGTTATTCTCAAAAACGAAATAGAGAACAATCCCGAAAAAGGACGATCCGGCCAGAAGAAAAAGATCCTTTATGGATATTCTAAAGGATGCACGGGTGACAATGCCCCACAGTAATAGAGGTACTAATGCAATCAGCTGCCTGAAGAATGCAATGGAGACGGGCGGCATCTCTTTTAGTACCACCTTAGTGCTTATAAAAGAAATTCCCCAAAATAAAACGGGGAACAGCACAAATATCAACTGTAAGTATTTGCCTGTGAAAGTCTTTTTCAAATTCATTTTTAACATTCTCTTCCTACAAAACAAAATATCGAGGCCAAGATGTCCCCCACCTACTGACTCTTTTCACTTACTACGCTCATGAAAAAGTCTTGGTGGCCGATACAGTTTTGGTTTGCAGGCGGTGAGCATATCTCCCTTTCGTATTTCATCTTGAAGAATGTCAGTCCTGCATTAAAATTTCGTAAACCTGCCTTCGATTCTGCCTACAATTCTGATTTCTTCGGGAGTAAAGTTCTCTTTCTCGATAATGCTCGAATCTGCTTTAAGCGTTATTGTTCCGTCACTCTCCGGATAATAGAACCGCATCATGGAACGGGCTTCATAGAACACGAGTACAACATCGCCGGATTTCACTTCAGCAGATGTGTTGATACATAACATATCCTTCGGTCCGAATCCACTCTCGAGAAGGTCATCATCGGGACAATTCATAATAAAGTAATTGCCATCTTCAGAAAGAGCATCCGGCGACACCGGATGATATTTTTCAATATTATAGATGTTTGTCAAATCATCAATATTTCTCGTGCTAATTTTTTTTATTTCGGGGATGAACACTGGTGTTGAGTACATTTGGTGATCTTCAGATACCAGTTGTATCGATCTTGCGGCACCAAGCTGACGCTTTATGACCCCTTTTTGTTCAAGTCTGTTAAGAATACCCTGCACCGCACCCGGGGTTTTTTCGCCAACCATTTCACCTATTTCGCGTACTGTAGGGGGAATGCCTCTTTGCTTAATATAGGTTTCGATTGTTGCGTATACTTTTTTCTGCTTTGCTGTTAAGCTGCTGTAATTAATTGACATTTTATCACCCTTTATATATATTACTTTACATAACACTCAATATTTTAACAGATGTATTTTATGAAAGCAAATTAAATAACGACAAAAAACGTGGGTAAATTTTACAAATGAAATTTTGAATATTGCCTGAACGGTCTGCTTCGATGTATATTGGACAGCTTGAAGGTAAAAATATTATATCAGTATATCTGTATAAACGGCAAAACAGATATGCAAAATGTTCATGGAAGTATATCAAAGAAGAATAAAGGAAATGAATATAACGAGGCGAAAGATGGCTATCACTTCTACAAGTGGTGTTACCGAATTGGTATGCAGGCGGCGAGCATATCTTCCGCTTCGTTGAAACACAGCTGAGGTAAGAACCGAAGCATTATAACGAGGTGCGCAGATGGAGAGAGTAAGTCAAAACGGAAGTATCAGCAGGTCAAGAACGAAAGGAATCGGTATTTACCTGGTAGCGGGCTGGATTTCTGCAATTGTATCACTGGTAAAGTATCCTTTTATATTTGGTGTAATCGGTGTCATTATGGGCATTCTTGTAAGCAAAAACGGTAACAGGTCCGGCATGCCGCTGATTGTTGCAAGTATTATCATGATGGCAGTTGGCTTGATTTTTAGTGGAGTAATCTTTAACTATCTGAAGCACATGTTGGGCATGTAGAAATTCAATGCAAGAATCAGGAAAATGGTGAACTAAATGAATTTGGGCAATCTTATCATAATAGGCGGTGCTGAAGACAAAACACAGGAGTGCAATATTCTCAAGTCTTTTGTTGCACTTTCGGGAGCGGCGGAGGCAAAGCTTACCATTATTACAACAGCTACTGAAAAGCCCATTGAAAAGGGAAATGAGTATAAATCTGTTTTTTCAAGGCTGGGTGTTATGGAGCCAAGCATTCTGAATATCAATTCACGGGATGATGCTGATTTGGAAGGTTATGCAAGAACTGTTTCCGATTCAACAGGCATCTTTTTTACCGGAGGAGATCAACTTAGGATAACAAGTATTCTCGGAGGAACGAAAATTTATAATGCACTACACGATGCATATAGGGCAGGTGCGGCTATTGCAGGTACGAGTGCCGGCGCTTCTGCTATGAGCGGGACGATGATTGTTGACGGCAATGACAATGATGCAGCCAGAAAATGCACACTAAAAATGGCACCGGGGTTGGGCTTGCTTGATGCTGCCCTGATTGACCAGCATTTTCACCAAAGGGGAAGGATTGGAAGGCTTTTATGCGGTGTGGCAGAAAATCCATCCATTCTTGGAATCGGTATTGATGAAGATACTGCGGTGAGAGTATATCCTGACGCTCATTTTGAAGTTATTGGCAGCAATTCGGTCACTGTCGTTGACGGCAGGCATATTAAAAGCTCAAATGTATCAGAATTAATGTCGGATGAAAATCTGGCCATAGCAAATATTATACTTCATGTGCTGCCGGCCGGCTATGGCTTTGATATGACCGCCAGAGCCGTAATCAGGCTGCATTGACGATTATTTACGGAGGAAACTTAGTGGATATTCTTAAATTTCAATCATACAAAGGAAGAAATATTTATAGTCATAAACCGGTTATTAAGGCTGTTGTAAATATTGGAAATCTGTTTGATACACCCACCTGTTCTATTGAAGGATTTGTCGATGGATTGCTTCAAATGCTGCCCGGCCTGCATAAGCATTTCTGTTCACTTGGCCATGAAGGCGGCTTTGTGGAAAGGCTCAGAGAGGGGACATACCTGACGCATGTTACAGAACATATCATACTGGAGCTTCAGAGCCTGATGGGATATGATGTGCATTATGGGAAAAGCCGTATGCTTGAAGCACCATCGATCTATTACATGGTGTTTGAGTATAAGAACGAAAAATATGCTATGGAGTGTTTATTGAATGCGGTTGATCTGGTCAATATGCTGACGGCGGGAATTACTCCTGATATAGACGGAATATTGCAGCATCTTTCCAAAACAGCGGCAGAGACGGACATTGGCCCTAGTACAGGGGCTATATATAAAGAGGCGAAAAGAAGAAATATCCCGGTAACTTGTATTGATAACTCAAGCATTTTGCAGCTGGGGTATGGAAAGTATACCCGCTATATGGAAGCCTCGCTGACCGACCGGCCGGGTTGCATTGCTGTAGATATAGCAGGTAATAAGCATCTAACAAAGAGGATCCTGTCGGATGTGGGCATACCGGTTCCGGAGGGAGATATCGCATATACGGAAAAATCAGCTTCAGCTGCGGCATCCGGCATTGGATATCCTGTAGTGATTAAGCCTTTTGATTCCAACCAGGGAAAAGGTGTGTTTACCAGCGTAATGAACATGGAGGAGCTTTCAGTCGCTTTTCATACGGCATCGAAGTACAGCAGGGCGGTAATCGTAGAGAAGCACATTCCTGGCAGGGACTACCGACTTCTTGTGGTGGGAGGAAAAATTGCGGCTGCGGCAGAGAGAATGCCTCCGGAAATTACAGGCGACGGTATCCACACGGTTAGGCAGCTGGTTGATATGGAAAATGAAAATCCTCTGAGGGGATTTGATCATGAAAAGCCATTGACAAAAATCAAACTGGATGAGATGTCAAAGCAGGTACTAAGCAAAGGAGGTTTCTGTGAAAATAGCATACCGGCTCGTGGTGTAAGGGTGAAACTACGCTATAACGGCAATCTGAGCACCGGAGGCAGTGCGAGAGACTGTACGGAGGAAGTAGACGCCTTTAATGCCGGTCTGGCGGTCAAAGCAGCAGAGGCCATGGGACTGGATGTCGCCGGGATAGACATTACGTGTGAGGACATATCGAAGCCGCTTGACAATGAAAATGGGGCTGTCATTGAAGTCAATGCGGCCCCTGGGCTGAGAATGCACATATACCCTACGACAGGTCAACCGCGCAACGTTGCAGAGGATATACTTGAATATTTGTATCCCAACGGCAGTGCCTGCAGTATTCCCATCGTTTCAATAACAGGTACAAACGGTAAAACGACAGTAACAAGAATGATTGCCCACACCCTTGAAATGGAGGGAAAAGTGGTGGGAATGACCTGCACCAGCGGTATTTATATTGGTGGTGAGTGCGTCATGAGCGGTGACAATACAGGTGCTTTAAGTGCGGAAAGAGTACTGCAGGACAACAAGGTGGAAGCTGCCGTGCTTGAAACAGCAAGGGGAGGTATCTTAAAAAAAGGATTAGGATATGATCTGGCGGATGTTGGTGTAGTTGTAAATATCAGCGATGATCACCTTGGCATTGACGGCATCAATACACTGGAAGAATTGGCGGATGTCAAAGCTCTTGTTATTGAAGCAGTTAAACCGGACGGCTATGCGGTTCTAAATGCTTGCGATACAATGACACCATTTCTTATGGCAAAAGTCCATTGCAGGATAATGCTTTTTTCATGTGACTGTAATCACCGGTTAGTGAAGGAACAAATCAATACAGGCAGTTCTGTGGTGTATGTCCGGGAAAGTTCTATGTTTTTTGCAGACAGCCGCAATGAGATATTTATTGCCCGCATTGACGATATCCCTATTACATTTAGCGGAAAAGCAGAATGCAATATTGAGAATTCACTGGCTGCCGCAGCTGCACTTCTATCTCTCGGGATATCATGCGATACCATACGCAGAGGTCTGACAAGCTTTATGCCTGATATTCGCAACAATGCAGGAAGATTTAATATTTTTGATGTAGGGCATTGTAAGGTCATGCTGGATTATGGACACAATCCGGCAGGTTATCTCGCCGTTATCCAAATGATAGGCACATTGAATTTGAACAGATGTACCGGTGTGATTGGGGTGCCCGGAGACAGACATGATGAAAGCATATGGAAGGTAGGAAGAACTTGCGGGCAATTCTTTTCAAAGCTATATATTAAAGAGGACAACGACCTGCGGGGCAGAAATCCCGGGGAAGTTGCAGACCTGCTTTATAGCGCCGCCATTGGTGCCGGAATGAAAACAAAGGATATTACGGTTATATATTCGGAATCAATTGCTTTTGAAACTGCTATCATAGATGCAGAGCCTGGTGAGTTTATTGTACTGTTTTATGAAGAACTGGAACAGGCGCTGGAGGTTATTGAAAAATGCCGCTGTAGGATAGAACAAAAAGAGAAATCGACCGAAGCGGATATACAACAGTCAGTAAATCAAGAGAAAGATCGAACAATAAGCAGGCAGGAAGTAGATCAGGCGGCAGGGTGATACGGCTAACCGCACCCTGAGCACCATCATACAAAAAAGCGGGTGTAATACCCGCTTTTTACTAGTTGTATGGGAAATATGGTTTTCAGTTTCCGGGGTTCCTATGTAGACTTTAGCCGATCTTAGCTCCGCAGTTGGTACAGAAGGCAGAACCTTCTGCCAATGTTGTATTGCATGACGGGCATACCACGGTTGCAGCCTTTTGAGCAGGTTCTTCCGCTGTCGGAGCCGGAGTTAATTCATTCTTTGTGCCGCATTTGGAACAGAAGACCTGAGATCTTTCCATCTCAATTCCACAGCCCACGCACTGTTTTGTACCTTTGACTTCTGCGATTTTTTCTCTGAGCACCTTAATGTTCTGTTCTATAGCCACAATGGAATTACAGGACTCAAGCACTTCATCGTCTGCCATACCTGAAGCAGCAAATTTTTCATAAACGGTTTTGCCAATCTGTGTGTACAGCTTCTGTATTTTATCTTCTTCTGAGTTGATACTGACATTGAGCTTAGTAACTTCGACAAGCTCCCCTGATTTCTTGGCCGCTGCCTGTGCAGCTTCCCCAACTTTTTTCCCCAGATTTTCTAAGAATGCCATAACGAACAACCTCCATTCTATTTTTGGCCCATGACTTATATGACTGGTATTTGGAATTATTAACATATTTATTATAAGGGAAAATACTAAGATATTCAATAGAGTTCTACAGTTGGCGCTTTATAACGAGGCCAAGATATCCCCCACCTCTATAGGCTCTTTTGCAAAAGCAAAAAGCCTTGGTGGCGGGCACAGTTTTGGTTTGCAGACGGTGAGCATATCTCCCAGGATGCATGGGCGAGCAGCAAGCAAAGCTTGCGACCAGCCCGCCTCGCTGAAACACTGTTGATGTAAGAAAATTTTTCTCCAAACGAAAAATTTTCTTTGAACCGAAGTGTTATAATCCGGTACTTGAAAGTATGTGGCAGGGGAGAATATCTTTTGATATAATAAGTAAGGTGACACACCTGCAGATACCTTAGCCGAGGAATGTCACCTTTTGGCAGTCCACATAGATGAAGGAAGGGTGATTTGCGAATGCAATTTAAATTTCATATGCCGACGAGGGCTTATTTCGGCAAGAACTGTATTGAACAATATAGCAGCGAGCTGGCAGCATTTGGGGAGAAAGCCATCATTGTCACGGGCGGGCACTCTGCACAGAAAAGCGGCGCGCTATCTGACATTTGTAAGGTGTTAAGCCAACAAAACATAGAATATTCCATTTTTGATCAAGTCGAGAACAATCCATCTACGGATACGGTGAAAAAGGGCGGTGTTGAAGCAAAAAAAACCGGCGCCGATTTTGTGATCGGGATTGGCGGCGGGTCTCCGCTGGATGCATCTAAGGCTGTTGCAGTACTTGCTGTTAATGACATCGAGCCGGAAGAGTTATTTAAAAATGTTTATCCGAACAAGCCGCTCCCCATCATTGCAATACCTACAACAGCGGGGACCGGCAGTGAAGTGACGCCATATTCCATTCTGACCAGAAGTGACCTTATGACAAAGGTAAGCTTTGGCAACGCAGACACATTTCCCGCCATAGCGTTTCTGGACCCGAGGTATACGGAAAGCCAGCCTCATGAAGTAACGGTTAATACGGCCGTAGATGCATTCACGCATTGTGTGGAGGGATACTTGGGAAAACGAAGGACGCCGGCAAGCGATATCCTTGCCCAGGAGGGTATCCGGCTGTTCGGCTGCTGCCTCGAGAGCTTAAAAAGCGGAAATATCAGCTTTGAGGACAGGGAAAACATGATGTACATGTCCATGCTGGGTGGAATGGTTATTTCCCATACCGGCACTACGATTGTTCACGGCGGAGGATATAATCTGACATATTTCAAGGGAATTCCTCATGGCAAAGCCAATGGTTTGCTTATGGCAGAATATTTCAGATTTAACTATGAATATGCAAAAGAACGGATCGACTTCATTCTGAGCCAGCTTCAGATGAACAGTATAGAAGCTTTTCGCAATGAAATATCGATTCTGCTGGGGAATGCCCCTGAGCTTACAGACGCAGAAATAGAACAATATGCTGCAATTACCATGACCCAACGAAGTACCGCAACAAATATCAGACCTGTAGAGATAACGGATATAGCAGAAATATTCAGACGGATTTAAGAACTTGAAGATTGGTGAATATGGGGTTATCGGAGGTGGCGATATGATTGATGTTTATTATTACATGCCTGCCGGACAGACAGAAGATGCGGTAGAATGTGGTATAAAGCTTTCTGAGTGGTACAGCAAGGAAATTCATATGGAGGGTGAAGTGAAGAAGTGTATTTCTGCATTGCTGAACCCCAGAGATGATCATGAGAAATATCTGTCGCCGGAATACAGATGCCTCACCCTTGAAGTACAGCCCAAACACTGCTTTGTAGCCGATGGCATGCTTTATCGGGCAGGCCAGGCTTATCCTGAAGCAATGGAACTGTATCATCGCTCGATCATGCCGGTGGAAAAGTATGCTTTTGGTAGCTACCGATCCCCTGAATGCCTTATCACCGCTACGATTATCGGTGAACATGTCCATGTACCCGGAAAAGGACTTGATATGCCCATACTGTACAATAACTCCCAGGAGCTCTATTTTAATAATTTGCTGGAGTACTTCAGAGAGGTTCATGATGACTTTAATGACACGATGCTTTACTATCTTTTTAAGCGGCTTTGTGACGAAGGGAAGGCAGCGTGTATCGAGGACATTGTGAGCGGACTGGCTGTGTTTACCTATCATAATGATGGTCGGGTGTATACACTGCGAATACCTGACCTGGAGAAGTATTGAGGGGAAAAGGACGGAGTGCACGAAGTGTAGCGTAGGGCCAATGCATTTTGCCCGCAGCGAGGGGGTATGGGGGCTTGCCCCTATTGGAAATAGTATGGAGGAAACACAAATGAAATATGAGATCATACAGCTGCTGAAGGATGCGTCACCCGATTATGTTTCGGGGGGGGCAATCGGCAGGAAATTCAAGGTGTCCAGAACAGCGGTCTGGAAATACATAGAAGAACTCAGGCAGGAAGGCTATTCCATCGAGGCGGCATCCAGAAAAGGTTACCGATTGCTGCCTTCTAAGGAAAAACTCAATGCTTATGAAATAACACATGAACTGAACACCTCCATCGTGGGGCGTGAGGCGGTGTATTTTGATTGTCTGGATTCTACCAACAATCATGCACGGGAGCTTGCCGCACAAGGCTGTATGGACGGGATGACTGTGATCTCAGGGCAGCAGACAGCAGGTAAGGGCAGATTGGGCAGAAGCTGGGAATCACCCGCAGATAAAGGAATTTATATGTCTGTGGTGTTACGGCCGCCGCTACCGCCTGCAGAGACTCCGGTTTTTACACTTGCCGCCGCGGTTGCTGCTGCCGGTGCGATTGCGAAAACGACTGGCATTGCTCCGGGGATCAAATGGCCGAATGACCTTGTCATTGAAGGCAGAAAGGTCTGCGGGATCCTGCTTGAAATGAGTTCAGAAATGGACCGGGTCAATTATATTATCATCGGGATTGGTATCAACTATTCACAAGATGAGAGTGACTTCCCCGGGGAATTAAGAGACAGGGCAACATCACTTCAATCGGCCTCCGAACAGGTTGAAGCTGATGGTGGGGATTTGGAAGGGACAAGAGAATCTTCCAGATTGGATGTTATCCGTGCTCTTCTGAGGGAACTGGACGCTGCTGTTCAGCTTATTCTACAGGATCGTGGCTCACAGGTATTGGAAATGTGGAGGAGTAAATCGATTACCCTTGGCAGAGAGGTTGGTTTCAGACTGAAGAATGTAGAATATACAGGAACTGCCGTTGATTTAACCGCTGACGGAAAGCTTGTGGTGAACTGTACTGACGGAGTACGGCGTGAGCTTTTATCAGGTGAAGTGTCGGTAAGGGGTGTCTACGGCTATGTCTAGTACGATTATTGATTTTCATGTTCACTGCTTTACAGATGAGCTTGCCGCAAGAGCAGTCACTTCACTTTCTGAAGCATCAAGCTTGCCGCCGCGTTCCGACGGTACTGTGGCAGGCATCAAAGCCTCTATGAAAAAGGCGGGGATTAGCCGGTCTGTAATTCTCAATATTGCGACAAAACCTCAGCAGACCCGCAAAATAACACAGTGGGCATTATCAGTGCAGGATGAAAAAGTTATTGCGTTTGGAAGCATTCATCCGGAGTATGATGAATGGAAGGATGAACTGTGCAGACTACGCGATTCGGGAGTTAAAGGAATTAAATTCCACCCTGAGTACCAGTCTTTTTATGTTGATGATCCCAAAATGTTTCCGATTTATGAGAAGGCTGCGGAATTGGGTTTAATTATGGTATTTCATGCAGGTATGGATTATGGCTTCAAAGGACCGTACCACTGCCTGCCGGACAGAATGAAGATTATAGCAAGAGCATTTCCTGAAGCAAAAATTGTTGCGGCGCATATGGGAGGCTTTAAGTACTGGGAGGATGTAGAAAATTACCTGGCGGGTGAACCGCTGTACTTTGACACATCCTTTAGTCTTCATGAAATGAGTAGGGAGTGTTTTTTGCGGATTGCTTCAAAGCACGGATATGATAGGCTTCTTTTTGCAACGGATTCGCCTTGGGGAGATCAGCTGGAAGAGGTGGAACGAATTCGGAGCATGGGCTTGAGTGATGCCGAAACAGAAGCGGTCCTGGGCGGAAATGCGGCAAAATTGCTAGGGTTGACTTGTTGATTTATTTAAAATAAAATAGGAAATATCCTTGTTGCAGACAATTGGAATAAATGTCGTATACATGGTTTGGTATAGCGTTAGAATACTGGAGGTATAAGAATGGTCAGAAAGCAAGACGATAATCAGGCAGAAAGCAGGCAGAATGCTGAAAAGCCACATGGCGGGCAGCCGAGAGCAGAACACCTGAAGCCTGAACAACAAACACGAACCCGGACGAACAATCAGGGATATAACCAAAGCCAGCGGGGACAAGGCCAGTCCCATCAGCAGGGCAACAACCGTGCAGGCGGCGGGCAAAGTGCCAATCAGGGTGCTAATCAGTCTCAGAACCAATCCCAACAAAAGAGTGTTGTTCAGGGAAACAAGCCCCAGTCTGAACGCAATGATGGACATCCGAGAGAAAATGGACAGAACAGAGGCTATTATCGCGACAGAAACAGAAACAATGATAGAGATGCTCACAGGAGACAATATCCTGGTCCATCCTCGCCAAGTGGCAGCAAGTATGGAAATATTCAGAGGAATCGGGCTGATGAGACGATTGAAGATATTAAGGAAGACATCATAAGGCTTGAAAAGGAGATCGACCTGGAAATCAAGGAGATCAGAAGCCTGAAATTATAGCCGGCTTGGAGGTTGGAAAGAGTGCTGCTTGCAGTGAATGTGGGAAATACCAATATTAGAATTGGTGTATATAAAGATAAAAAGCTGATCGCCCATTGGAAGCTTGCAACAAACAGAGAATGGACATCGGATGAATTCGGTATGTATTTCATGAACTTTTTTAATTATGAGAGGATTGACATTTCAGAGATCGAGGCAGTAATCATAGCATCTGTTGTACCTCCCATTATGTTTTCGTTTGAGCATGCCATACACAAATATATCAAAAAAGAGCCCATCATTATAGGACCTGGTATTAAAACAGGTATCAACATAAAATACGAGAATCCGCGGGAGCTTGGAGCAGACAGAATTGCAAGCGCAGTGGCGGCATATGAGATCTACGGAGGCCCTGTTATCATTATTGACTTTGGTACTGCTACCACATTCAATGCAGTATCTTCAAAGGGCGAGTTCCTTGGCGGAGCAATATGTCCCGGAATTAAAATTTCAGCTGAAGCGCTGTATCAACGAACTGCAAAGCTGCCTAAAATCGACCTGACAAAGCATGACGTGGTCATTGGACGAAACACATTTGTTGGTATGCAATCGGGCATTTTCCATGGCTATGTCGGTCAGGTGAATTACCTGGTCAACAGGATTAAGCAGGAGATGAAGGAAGAGAAGGTGAAGGTCATTGCCACCGGCGGACTTGCCAAGTTTATTGCTTCAGAGGCCGAGACCATTGACGAGGTAAATGGCCGCCTCACCCTTGAAGGCTTAAGAATCATTTATGATAAAAACAGAAACGAGGCGGAGGCAATTGTTTAATCTGCCTGTTCCGAAAGAGGAGAATGGCTATCGGAAACTGGAATATACCTGTTTATAATGCAATAAGGGCTTATACTGCTGCAGAACCGGTTCCGTTTCACATGCCCGGACATAAGCTGGGCGCAGGAATACCTAATGAATTTCTTGAAGAAATTGAGAAGCTCGACTTGACCGAAATACCAGGCACAGATAACCTGCATCATCCTACCGGTGCGATAAAGGAAGCGCAGGAACTTGCAGCCGAAGCTTTCGGTGCGGTAAGGAGCTTTTTTCTTGTCAACGGCAGCACCGTAGGGCTGCATACAGCCATAGCAGCACTGTGCAGACCCGGTCAACGGTTGATTGTGGCAAGAGACTGCCATAGGGCTGTTATTAATGGTATGCTCATAGCCGGAGTGAGCCCGTTTTACATTTTGCCGGAATATTCAGCTGAGTTCGCAATGAACACCGGGATATCGGCTTCCACTGTAGAGAAGGCACTGGATGACGCTCCGGACGCCGTTGGTGTTCTAATTACCAGGCCAAATTATTTTGGCGTTTGCAGTAATGTCCGTGAAATTGCACAAATGGTTCATGAACGTGGTAAGCTGCTGATCGTGGATGAAGCTCATGGCGCTCATCTGATTTTTAATTCCAGACTCCCGCAAAGCGCACTGGAAGCAGGTGCTGATATCTGTATCCAAAGTGCCCACAAGACACTGCCTGCATTTACCCAGGGGGCTTATCTTCATGTAGGCTCGGAACGGGTAGATCTACAGCGGCTCGAATATTTTCTTGATATTTTTCAAACGACAAGCCCGTCCTATGTCATTATGACCTACCTGGATATCGCAAGAGAAATCATGAAAAGATGTGGAGAGAAGCTGCTGGACAGACTGCTGGACCATATTGAGGCCTGCAGTCTGGAAATGGCTCCAGGAGGGATCAAACTACTGGGCAAGGGCGATGTTCCGGGGTTTGAGCATGATACAACACGGGTGACAGTGAATACGCGAAAGCTTGGAATCACAGGATACGATGCGGAAAAACTGCTTCGTGAAAAACATCATATACAGGTTGAAATGTCGGATTTGAGCAATATCGTATGCATCTGTACTGTTGCGGACGATTTTGCGAGCATAAGACGCCTGTTTACAGGCCTGTCCGATCTGGGCCAATCCCACGTACGGGTTGATGCAGCACAATTGCCGGTATTTACAGGGCTGAAGCTGCCGTCGCAGGCGGTGATGCCATCTGAAATACTGAGCGCACAGCCGGAAAAGATACCGTTGGCAGATGCGCCAGGCAGAGTAAGTAGAGAGTTGATTTCTCCCTATCCTCCCGGAATGGCGTTGGTATGCCCCGGTGAGAGGTTCACCCATGAAATGGTAGAGTTCTTGAGAGATATCATCCGGCTTGGAGGCAGTGTCCATGGGATAAGGGAAGATGAAACAGTGACTGTTGTTAAATAGGGATTTCGGGGAGAAATAATGGAAAGTTGCCGAGCAATAAGGTATACTATATGAAAGTGCATTAAGATACCGGACAGGTGGTATATATGAAACGAGGACTTTTTATTACTGTTGAGGGTACGGATGGAAGTGGAAAAACAACACAGATTACAAATATGCAGCGATATCTGGATTCTATAGGCTGTCATGTGCTGTTGACCAGGGAACCGGGTGGTACACGCATCAGTGAAAGTATAAGATCGATTATATTGAATCCGGAATATACTGAGATGTCCGATACTTCAGAGCTGCTGCTTTATTCCGCATCCCGGGCACAGCTGGTGGAGCAGGTGATAAAGCCTTCCATAGAGAAATCTGTTACAGTGATCTGCGACCGTTATGTTGATTCCTTTTATGCGTACCAGGGCTTTGGCAGAGGAGTGAGGCCGGAGCTGCTAAAAAGTATTACAGATATAGCGATCAATGGAATGATGCCGGACATCACCTTCTTTTTTGACCTGGATCCGGAAATCGGCTTAAAAAGAAGGTTTGCTGCGACGGAGAGTGACAGGATTGAGAACGAGATGCTGGATTTTCACAAAAAGGTTTATGAAGGGTACAAAACCCTGGCTCGGATGGATCCGAAAAGAATAAAGACCATCGACGCCACAAAACCTGAGGAGGAAGTCTGGCGGGATGTCAGGAGGCAGCTTGACCGGACTCTTGGCTTTACTAAGTTGGTTTAGCGGGATTTTATCATCTTTCATAAAGGAGGATCATGCGATGAAACTGGTATTTGCGATTGTTCACGACGAGGATGGCTCAAAGGTGATGGAAGAACTGAATAAGGGCGGATTCAGCGTCACAAAGCTCTGTTCTACAGGCGGATTCTTGAAAGCCGGGAATACGACATTACTGGTAGGTGTTGAGGAAACCAGCCTTGACACAGTAATTGACATTATCAAAAAGAAATCAAAGAGCAGAAAACAAGTCATTAACTCCAGTATGACACCAAACGGTATGGGAGGTATGTTCATTCCATATCCTGTGGAAGTGGTGGTTGGCGGAGCTACTTTGTTTGTGCTTGATGTAGAACGCTTCGAAAAGGCTTAGGCATTGAAGTTAGCTGCCGTGCCGGGAGGTTTGGCTTGAAAGTAAATGAGTTGATGAGTCATTCAGCAGGATTGTCCGGATTGCATGCAAAAGACGATGCTAAATTAAAGGCGGGCAGAAATGCGGATTTCCGCAATTCGCTGACAAGAGCGGAAGACAGTAATTATGAGCAGCATTTGGAAAGGCTTGTCAGGGATATTGTCAAACAGGGTGAAAACCTTGTAAAGAGAATAGATGTCAAGGAATTGAGAATATACAGAAAGTTGATTTCTGAGTTCCTTGACGTTGCAGTCGGCAATTCTAAGAAATTCTCTAAAAAAAGCCTGCTTGATAGAAGAGGTCGGCATAAGGTATACGCTGTCATTAAAAATATAAATACTGAGCTGGACTTGCTAACACAGGATGTCATGAGTGGAGAGAAGGATAATATCAGTCTTCTTCAACGGCTGGACGATATCAGAGGGTTGATATTGGATTTGTTCATGTAGAAATGGGGTTCTTGGTAGGGGGCTATGATGGATTTTCGCAGCATAATTGGACAGAAGGAAGTTATAGGCAGCCTAAAAAAAGCACTGTCAGAGGAAAGGGTAGGACATGCGTATATATTCACAGGACCGGCAGGAATAGGGAAGAAAACAATTGCCCGGATGTTTGCCGGTCTTTTGCTATGCGAAAATCCCGGGAGAGAAGCTGCATGTGGGAAGTGTGCTGCGTGCAGACTTTATGAAAACGGATCAAACCCGGATTATCATGCGATTAACACAGAAGATGCCAGTATCGGTGTTGATTTGATACGGAAGCTGCAGGGGGATGTCAACATAAAACCCATATATTCCAAAAGAAAAGTATATGTTATCGAGGATGCCGGAAAAATGACGGATCAGGCACAGAACTGCCTGCTGAAAACCTTTGAGGAGCCACCGGCATATGTTGTTGTTATTTTACTGGCCGCAAACTATGAAATGCTGCTGGAAACGATCCGTTCCCGAGCTCAGCGCATCAATTTCAGAAAATACACATACGAACAGGTATGTCAGGCAACAGCAGAGAGATATGGCGGCAGCTCTGCAATGACCGAGCTGGCTGCCGGTTACGCTGATGGCAATATAGGAATGGCACTTGAACTGGCTGGCAACCGGGAATTTATCATGCTTCGAGATCGTATTTTTGAGAAACTGGCAGGGGTTGCGAGGGGCAGGATGAATGATGTTCTTGATTTTACGTCCTTCATGGATGAAAACAAGGACAGCACGGAATTGATATTAGATATCATGCTGTTGTACTACAGGGATCTTCTGGTGGTGCTGGAAACTGGAAACCAAAATATGTTGATTAATTCAGATAAAAAGGATATTATATTTAATAATGCCCGAATATACTGCAGCCGCAGGGTTATAGACGATATAGCGGCTATTGAAGCCGCACGCAGGGCATTAAAACAGAATGCAAATTATCAGCTTGTGATCGATAACATGCTGATCAGGCTTCGGGAGGATTAATGGATGGTAAAGGTGGTTGGAGTACGATTTAAAAAGGCTGGTAAGGTATATTATTTTGACCCTGACCAGTTCGATATAAAAACAGGTGATAACGTTATTGTAGAAACTGCACGTGGTATAGAATTTGGTGAGGCGGTCATACCTGTTCGCGAAGTTGCGGATGAGGAGATTGTTGCACCATTGAAAAAAGTCATGCGGATGGCTGCCGATGAAGACGTACAGCGGGCTTCCGACAATAGCAGAAAAGAACAGGAGGCGTTTGCCACCTGCGTTCAGAAAATAAGAGATCATAATCTTGATATGAAGCTTATTGATGTAGAATATACCTTTGATAATAATAAGATTTTATTTTATTTCACAGCTGACGGCAGAGTAGATTTTCGCGAACTTGTAAAAGATCTGGCTGCTGTTTTCAAAACTCGCATTGAACTCAGGCAGATTGGTGTACGGGATGAATCCAAAATGATGGGAGGCATCGGCATATGCGGGCGTGTGCTTTGCTGCAGCTCTTATCTGGGAGAATTTCAGCCGGTATCCATAAAAATGGCAAAGGAGCAGGGACTTTCTCTGAATCCGACAAAAATATCCGGGACCTGCGGCAGATTAATGTGCTGCCTGAAATATGAACAGGATGCATATGAACAAATCATAAAAAAAGCACCTAAAACAGGGGCCGTCGTTGATACACCGGACGGGCAGGGTGTAGTTGTTGAAACCTATCTGATCAAGGAGGTTGTCAAGGTCAGACTGGATAAAGGAAATGAAACAGATTTGCAGACTTACAAAATGGGTGAAGTCAAAGTCATTAAGGATGTTTCCAGCCGTGACGATGCCGATGCCGTGATGGAAGAGCTTAAAGCACTTGAGGATTAAACAGGCTGGAATAGCCGTTTGACCATAAATTTTAAAAAGGTATTTTCATATTGACGCATTGATGGTACAATAGAAAAGGTTTGTTTAGAAATACAATATACAAAATGGTTTTGAGGAGGTGTACCCATAATGGCATATTTTATTA
>JAEZLF010000152.1 GCA_023435925.1 Bacillota bacterium | reverse complement strand
GTATTTCCTTGCTCTTAACATCATCGGACGGCTTTCTTCTTACAAACTCTTCATTTGTCACAATAACATTCTTAATTCTGGAAATGCGGAATAACCGAAAGTCTTCTTTCACCTTGCAATATCCCCACAAATACCATGCTTGACTTTTATAAATCAGCTTCATTGGCTCAATACTCCGGAAGCTTTTGTTCCCTTCCGCATTGATGTAATCATAGGAAATAATCTTTCGCTCAAGGATAGCCTTTTTAATATCATTAAATTTGTTATATTCATTCGGACTATTGGTCCATGGAGAAAAATCAATATGTGCCCAGTCTGTTGAATTGGCCTTTCTGAATACAGCTCCGATTTTATCAAGAACGATGTCAATGTCAGGGAATTTCGTTGACTGTAAGGTCTGTAGAGCGATCAGCAGGCTTTCACTTTCCCGTTCTGAAATGATGGTTTTGTTAAGGGAATAGCCTTCCAGGAGAGAAATCCCCCCACCGTTACCTTTGTTGGTAAAAACAGGCACTCCCGCACCGGATAGCACGTCGATGTCACGGTATATGGTTCTTGTAGATACCTCAAATCTGTCTGCAAGTTCTTTTGCGGTAACAGAACCTTTGTTCATCAAAATGATTGCGATTTCCAGCAAACGGTTAATTTTCATATTTACATCACCCAGAACATTATACTATATGTGTCTGACTGTATATAGCTATATTTATCCATGAATCCACTTTACATCAATTAATTTAATAATAATTAATTTTTATTATTTTATCATTGACAATATTGTATATCGTACAGTATACTGAAATCGAGGTGATGAAATGCAATCAATGGAAAAATTATTGAATAGCCTGGTTGTAGAGCTAAGAAGAGGAACGTTGATTCTCTCTGTCCTCAGCCAGTTAAGTCATCCTAAGTACGGCTATTCACTGGTTCAGAAAATGGAGGATAAAAATGCTGCTATTGAAGCAGGAACACTATATCCTCTGCTTCGCAGACTTGAAAAGCAAAAGCTATTGTCCAGTCAGTGGGACACAAGCGAAAGCCGTCCACGAAAATTCTATGTTTTAAGTGAAGAGGGAAAAACGGTATATCAGCGTCTAAAAGCTGAGTGGTTCACCCTTTCAAAGCAACTTGAAGTATTGATGATGGAGGAAGATTAAAATGAATCAATCGAATTTAATTGAGCGTTATGTAAATGCTGTTGCAGAGTTTCTGCCTGAAGATACCCGGGATGATGTAAAGAGAGAGCTGAAGGCCAATATAGAAGACATGCTGCCGGAGCAGCCAACACAGGAGGATATTCGCGATGCGCTGGAACAATTGGGCAACCCTATGAAGCTTGCAAACGAATACCGTCAGACAAATAAATACCTCATCGGACCTGCTTTATATGACAGCTACATTTCCATTCTCAAGCTGGTAACAGGAATTGCAGCTATTGTATTTGTTTTTATTGATCTGATCGGTTTGGTATCAAAGCCGGCGGAGGTCTCTTTTCAATTCGCAGCAGATTTTTTTGCAAGTATACTCTCTTCGGCCTTTAGCGGTATTACTAATGGATTCCTTTGGGTCACAATCATTTTTGTCATGTTAGATAGAGTCGGTGTTCATGAAGGAAATCTGCCCTTTAAAAAAGCAAAATGGTCCGTTGATGATTTGCCTCCATGGCCAACACCCTCCAAGAATAAAATATCACGAGTGGAAACGATAGTAGGTTTGTTCTTTAACGTGTTCTTCACCGTACTATTTGTAGTCCGGCCTCATATTATTGGATGGTATGGCATGAATGGTAATGAGTTAACTCTTCTGGCGCCGTTCTTTAATATCGAACAGCTGCAGTCATACATTTTTGCAATTGTAATATTGGCCATTGTGCAGTTTATCCTTTCAATCTATAAATTCATCGTCATGCGATGGGATCTTCCGCTGGCTATTTTCAACACCATAAACAACATCGCTGTAAGCATATTGATTTACTTCATGTTCACTGATAAATTGCTGATTGATGCCGGATTTGTATCTCTTTTTGCCGAAGCCGTCAACGTTCCTGTTTCCAGTGCAATGTCAGGTTATCACACTTTGGCAACCGCATTCATCGTGCTTTCCATCATCGGTTATGCTATTGACAGTGTAATGGGTTTTGTTAAAAGCCGCAGGATTAGCCTGCAGCCTATAAAATAACATAAGTTATTGCAACGTATATGCGACAGAGGGATAAAGAGGACGGGGGGACGGGCTGAGGACGGTGGTGTATCACTAAACTATGATCCGGCGGACTTGTAGTGCTTCACTCCGATTCTCCATATCAGGATGCAAGGCAGGATGAACACAATCCCACATAGCGGCGACAGCATATATAAGATTTGGTTACTGTCAACCTTGTCAATTATGTACAACAAGGGGTAATAATTCACACACCCAAAGGGAATGACAAAAGTGAAAAAGCGCGTAACCCATTTCTTATATATGTTGAGGGGATACTGTGACATTTCCCTCCCGCCATCGGTAAAAATATTAGCAACCTCGATCCCCTGAATTGTCCAAAAGCACAATGTCGCTGCCAGAATAAATATTCCGGTAAATATGAAAACTCCGCTTATTACCATTAAAACCAATGTTATTACTTTTAACACATTCCAGCTAACTGGTAGGTTAATCAGTGCCCACACCATAACAACAATACTTTGAAACAACCGGCCTATTCGAGTAAATTCAAATTTAGACCCTATCACCTGCACAACCGTACTTCTCGGTCTAACCAATACCCTGTCAAACTCGCCTGTTGATACCATTCCCGAAAAGGAATCAAATCCCCTGGCAAAACACTCGCTGATTGAAAAAGCCATATGTACAACCGAAAAGCATAAAGCTACCTCGAAAAAGCTCCACCCTTTGATGCTCCCAAACCTTTCAAATAAAAAGTACAGACCTGCAAAAACGGAAAACGGTATAAAAAACTGTCCGGCAGAAAGGAGCCAAAAGGAAGTCCGATACTGCATTTGTGACTTCCAGAGGATAAGAAAGTATTTTAAGTACAGCTTCATATATATCAACCTCCCTGCACAACAACTTTTTTTATTGCCTTCTTCATTAAAACTCTTCCCAGTAAAACAAGAAATACGAGCCATATCGCCTGAATAATAATACTCCGGATTCCTTCCATTACCGGAATATTTCCGCTATAAACCCGGAACGGCAGATCCACCGCCAACCGAAACGGAAGAAAATATGCTATTCTTTGAAGCCAATGAGGCATTAACGGTATAGGAATAATCATTCCGGCAAAAAATTCTCCCAAAACACCTATCATTAGAAAGGACCCTACCGGAGACATGGTGATAAAAACGGATATGTAAATCAGCATAGAGATGGATACTACCATCAGCAGTCCAAGCATAAGCGTCACCGCAAACAAAACAGCAGCAGCAATGCCCGAAGGCCCCGATAATCCGTAAGGATCGGGTAGTAAAGCAGCAATGATGAGAACGGGAAAGCACCGCAGCATTGCTCCGGAAAATCTTTGGGCCAACAGCTTGGCATACCAGAACTCATAAATCCCACAGGGACGGCATAGCTCATATGCAATGTTTCCGCTTGTAATCAGGCTGAAAAGCTCTGAATCTCTTAACCAAAGAGCGATAAACACAAGAAACGCCTGCTGTAGCCACATATAATCAACCAGTTGTTCCAACGAAATAGCAGCTCCTGCCGTTCCATTCAGATAAAAGGCTTCATAAACCATAATAAACATAAAACCCCAGCAAAATTGTGTTGCCAAACCGGCCAAGGCTGCTGTTCTGTATTGCAGGCCATTGAGCAGCCGCAATTTGAACACTGAAAGGTACATTCTCATATTTCATACTCCCTGTATAAATCAACGATAATGTCTTCAATTGGCGGATTTTCTATGGTTACATCCAATAATTGCAACCGATCGGAAAGCATGGATATTACCTCGGAAACATTGCTCACTCTGGTATCCACAGATAATGACGCACGTTCCGGCGTTTGGGAGATCAGTTTTGTCCCGGGGATTTTTAGAGGCCGGTTATTTTCTACATATTCCACCGTGATCGTTTTACTTGCTCCAAATCGGCTTCTCAGGCTGCCAATATCCCCATCATACAGTATTCTGCCTTTTCCGATCAGCAGGATCCGTTCAGCTAAAGCCTCAATGTCGTGCATGTCATGAGTCGTCAGAATAACAGTGACTTTCTTTTCTTTATTGATGCTTTTAATGAAATTTCGGACAGCAATCTTTGAAACTGCATCCAGCCCAATAGTCGGTTCGTCAAGGAAAAGTATCCTTGGGCTGTGGAGCAGGGATGCAGCGATTTCACAGCGCATTCTCTGTCCAAGACTCAGCTGTCTGACTGGCGATTGAATAATCTCTGCTATGTCAAGCATTTCAACAAGCATATCAAAACTCTTTTTGTATTCCGGCTGAGGTATTTTATATATATCTTTCAGAAGCTCAAAGGAATCAATAACCGGCACATCCCACCAAAGCTGTGATCGCTGGCCGAAAACAACACCAATATTTCTGACATGCTCGATTCTCTCCTTCCATGGAACTCTGTCCATGATTCGGCAATCACCTCTGTCAGGCAGTAAAATACCGCTCATGATCTTAATGGTGGTGGACTTTCCTGCCCCGTTGGGTCCAATATAGCCCACCACCTCACCCTCGCTGATGTTGAAGGAAACATTCTGCAAGGCCTCAATTTCTGCATATTCCCTTTTAAATAATGCCTTTGCCGCCGCTTTGAAGCCGGCAGAGCGCTTTGCTACTTTAAAAGTTTTACACAGCCCTTTAACAGCAATCATAGTGACCCTCCAAATACAGACTTCCTTTTACTCCCATGGAAGTACTATTTTATCGCAACTATTCCAATTTGCAAAGCTTTTTTCATGATTCATCCTAAGCTGCCGCTTTCAACCGCTTTCCACTCTTCTTTCCGTCTCTTACCGCCGCTTTCAACTGCTTTCAGCCTTATTTTAGGCTTCCGTTACGTTTCTGTTAAACTTCCTTTACATAAAAAAAATAAGCCTGACCAGGCTTATTTTTCATGTATGTTTCATATCATTTGACCAATTGATTTCCGGCACCCGCACTTACTCTTTCATAAAATTGCTTACTGCAGTATATGATCTTCTTGATACTGTATTCCGAAAGATGATATTTTTCTGCAATCTCCTCCCTGCTGACTCCATTTCTGTAAAGCATTATGATTTCGTTATTTCTGCTGCTGTATTTTTCCCTTGTGCCGTTTGTCTCGCCCCATCCGGCTCTTATCGGCTTATTCTCCGGAACATAAATAATTTCTCCCTGAACATATTGCTGCAGTTCTCTCCAGAGATGTTCCGGAAGAATTGCTTTTGCATTTCGGTATTTCAATTGGATTCACACTCCCATCTCCCTATCCGGGCGCACCTGCCTCTCTGGCATATCGCCCTATCCGGCTGGCATATCACCCTATCCGGCTGGCATATCGCCCTATCCGGACACATCTACCTCTCCGGGCATAAAAAAACCACAGAGAATAACCACCTGTGGTTTTACAAAAGGACACTGTTTTAAATGTCCCCTTACATAAAACAAAAGCACGATAACCTCTACCGCACTTCTTTCATTCACCTGCATGATCAGGCTAAGGGTTATTACATAACGATGATGCAAAGGCATAATAAGCAAACCGGCCAAAATTCCGGAGTATGGCTGCTGCTGTACGCTTTGCATTTATTCAATTAAAGGATGGCCACCTCAACGCATACTATAATCATTATTAAAACACTCCTTTCGTGTTGATTTCAAAAATAATTTGCATGTACCTATAACCATTGTATTACAATATTTTACTGTCAGTCAAGAGAAAGAACAGTTATAAACATTTTTGCTTAAGACTTCTTCAAGCTGCTCTATCGTTTCAGAACGGGATCCATATCGGGCGTATATACAAAAAGGCGGTCAGACCTTTCAGCCTGACACGCCTCCGGCCATTAATTAATGGCCACCTCCATTGCAATCTTCAACTCAGACCACTCCCTTCTGTACAAAAGTCGGCTCCGGATACCGCAATGTACACAACATCATGTACAATTACATTATAAACCTGCCAGGTTCCCTTCTCAAGACACTAAACAGCTATAGCTAAAGTCTGCCCCAAGCTCTCTCCTTGGCATTCAACTGTCTATGTGCAGACGTAATGAATGCTTCTGCAACTACCACTTTGTATCCGTCACTCGGTTTGGAAATTTTTCTTTTTAAAAAGTTTGATCAAATAAGCTACCAGTGTAAAAATAGAACTTGCTGCAACGATAGGTAAGTATACTAGATACAATCCCATCGACCAATCGTTGTGAAAGTATAGTTCCCATTTTTCTGCAAAAGTAGGTTCGGTTGTAATTACATTAATATCTCTTATGAATAAGAAGGATAAAGCCAACAGTACAAAAACCGGAGCACACCATAGGAATTTGGGCTTAAACCTGTACAATACCCATGTTATAAGTCCGGGTAATAATATGTCAATTACAATCAAAGTAATAATAACATTCATACATATCACCTCTGCTTACAAAAATCATGCTGACTTCGGAAGCATCTTTACAGATATAATGTTTTTATAATCCTCCACTCCCGATGCATCCCGAATTTGAAACATCATCCACTTGCCCAGCTTCATATAGTCTCCAGCCTGTCTGTACATTTCAGCAATGTCCGGATTCAGCTTTGGAAGAATTGCTTCCATTGAGGAGGATAATTTATAACTGATGACGACTAATACTGAAAATGAGTTTTCCTCAGGATACAATGTGCCAAATGACTGACCACTCTTCTGGAACTTCACATTCCAACCGGGCTTACCGGAGCATCCGCTGTAGGATAGCTTAGGTTTCACATTATAGGCCGTTTCCATGTAATTCATAAGTCCCTGCCATAATTCTTTAGCATCTCCGCCAATATAGTCTGCAATATCCTCCATTGTGGGTTTCTGTTCCTGCGGAAAGATTTCATTCCATTGCATAATTTTGCACCTTCTTTCTTTTATCATATGATCTGTCATGGTAAATAACCGATTTCTTGCTACGATATCCTATATCTCGCCTATATCTCGCTAAGCCGCCTCTATAGGCTTTGACACGTGGGGCAAAAATAAACGCTTCCTCCCAGATAAGCTTCTTTCCTGATTATAGTATTGCATTTAGGGCAGGGCTTGTCTACCGTATTTTTGCTAACCTTGGTCTTATACCCGCCAAAGCAGCCAAACAGGTCTCTTTCCGTATCTCTGCCACCCAGGAAAGTCATTTCGGCAAGCGTAGATTTGATAGCATGAAACAGAATGGATTTTTCCTGATCAGTGAATGACTTAACCTTTTTCTTCGGATGGATCCCTGCATTATAAAGAATATCCTGTAATACGCCATTGCCCAGACCGGGTATTCTTTGCTCTGTAGCAAGTAGTGCTTTTGCACTTAGTCCTTCGTTATCCGGCTCCGATACAATAGCATAAAAAAGTGTTTCATTAAATTGGTCCGAAAGAGGAGATGGCCTTTCTTTTGCAATAAGATAATACTTGTTATCAAACTCACCAGCCGGAAAGCACCATATCCCGCCATACATCTGAATGGATGCACTCATTGCAGTAAAATCCTCAAATTCAATAAGAAGCTGATGTTTTAAAGGCCGTTTCTCATTCTCTGAGTAAAATCTTAAATTTGTTCCGTCTCCAAACAGCAAAATTGCATCTTCTGCTTTGATTTCAACCATTCCGCCAAAACCTGCAGCCCTTCCGATTACCTTCCCCTGGAGTAAATGATGATAATTTTGCGGATCTCCATAATACCAGGCAAATTTGTGAGGCGATTGAGCCGCATACACATTCATCACTTTTTTCCCACTTATGGTGGCATTGATCTGTTTTGCCAATGTAGAGGCTTCCGGCAGTTCTATCATTTTTCTTCTCCCTCCAAATCCTATCTATATTATCTTATCTATATTATGTATATTATTACATCAACAATAAGGTCTTTAACAGCGATGTTTATGCCTTGTACCCTCTTGTTTGATTACAGTAACCAAAATCGCTATGTTCATTATAAATTGTTCTTCCTCATTGTAATAAAATACAGTTGACAACAGTATGTCATATTTGGGAAAGAAGCAAACAAAATAGAATGTCTCCTCATTCAGGCAGCTCGTCTCGCCTATTGGAAAAATGCTCCATATGAACTTTCAGATGTCTGTAATAGTCATTAACCAAAAACTCCAGGCAGGGAGTTTCTTCATTTTTAACCCATACATTTTTAAGCTTTGTCTCATCTATTTTTTCAATAACATGAAGGAGCAGAACGTTGTATTGGTACCAAAGCGTAACCAACACATTCCAGTCCAGACTATTATATTTCTGAATTCTTACCCATTCTTCACAGTCATACCCGGGAAAATCCAGCAGATCCTCAAATTGCAGTCTGACAAATCTTTGATGATTGTTGGACGCTGAATCAATCAGATGTCCTATGATTTCTCTAAGAGAGAATTTTTCCTCCGATAATTTTATACTGGTGATTTCTGTATTCGTATTAAGCAGTTGTTTGTAAAAAGACTCAACAATTCCTTTAAATCTACTTATATCAAACATTTTTGTATTCCTCCCCAAGGTAATCATTTACGGTTTTCATGAGCTATTTAATTAAAGAACTACCCCACCCACAATTTTATCATAAATATTGGTACCTCAACAAAATTACTCAAAAAATAATATGTTTAATAATTTTATTTTATGACCATTATGGACATTATGGACATTATGTTTTATAATAGAAATAGTAAAAGGAGCTGAATTATATGGGTATCATTCATGAAAAATCCATAAGCGATACAAAACAGCATTTACCGTCCATTATCAGAGAAGCCGCTGCTGGCTATGAAGTTATTACGAAAAATCAAAAAAGCTCTGTTGAGGGACGAGTTTCTATTGTTTCAACCGATATATTTGAAGAAATTCTGGACAGTAACTATAAGTTTCACCCATTCATAGAGGAAGACCAGGAACTTGGCGGATTCACCATTTCACTCAATGAGCTTCTGATCCATGGTGAAGGTACTACACTAATCGACGCGCTGGAGGATTTAGCTGGGAATGTATTGGATTATGCTGCCGACTATCTGAAAAGGGTTGATTTCTTCAGACATATCGAAAACAGAAGAGGCCACTACCCTTATTTGCGAAGGCTTGCAAGGTACAACGATATGCACAAAATCATGGAGGTATTATCTGAATGCCATACAGATTTACAACAGGTGATATCAAATCAATAGCCTTAAGACTTGGATTGCAAAAAATCAACAGTAAGAAGTGGAGCGGTGTTGACCTGAACGGTAATTTTTTGCAGACCTACATTCATGATCACGGCGATGGCGTTCAGGTTCTCGTAGGCACAGCAAGGCAGAATGCTCTGCAAATGGGGTTCAATGATTTGGAAGATATGTATGATTTCTTAATAAATAAAAAACGCAAAAGATAATCGCTCTGAAGCTTTCAGTGCTCAAAACAGGCTGAGCTGCTCCACTTGCAGTTTCTCTTCAAATGTATTCAAATACCTGAAAATCTCATCATTATTGCTGACAATACCATGGTTTTTACAGTCATTGTAAAAAATGCCCATCAGCTTATCGTTGTTATCGCTCATAACCTCGTAGCCATATCCATATTTCTTTATATATCGCTGCTTCAGTCCGGGAAAATGCCGGTCAAGCTTTGCATAGAAATATTCCCTGTCGCCATCCCGCAAAGTCAGCCCCATACCGAAGCATATAATGCCATATACCTGAGCCCTAATGCAATAATCCAGAATCCCTCTTAGATTTTCCTCTGTATCATTGATGAACGGCAGAATCGGATCAAGCCAGACAACTGTTGGGATACCATTGTCACGCATGATTTTCAATACTTCAAAACGTTCTTTTGTGGTGCTTACAGCTGGTTCAATGATTTTACACAAGCTTTCGTCATAGGTGGTGAGTGTCATTTGAACAACGCATTTTGATTTCCGGTTTATACTTTTCAGCAGCTCCAGATCACGCAGAATACGGTTGGATTTTGTCTGAATAGACAGGCCGAATCCATATCGGTCAATGATCTCAAGGCACCTTCTGGTGTGGTTCAGCTCAAGCTCAATATGCATATAGGAGTCACACATGGAACCGGTGCCAATCATACACTTTTTGCGTTTTTTCCGAAGAGCCGCTTCCAATAGCTCCGGTGCATTGCTTTTAACCTCAATATCCTCAAAGTCATGCTCCATATTGTAGCATTTGCTCCTGCTGTCGCAGTATATGCAGCCATGGGTGCAGCCGCGGTATATGTTCATACCGTTGCGGGGCGATAAAATTGACTTTACCTCTTTAAAGTGCATGTCTATTTTCCTTTAGATATACTGTATTGTATTGTGCTCACTGCTATAATCTGATCAAATTATATATCAGCAAATTTGACAGCTATGTGTCATATTCAAATCTTAATTGTGTAGATTGCTATTTCAGCCAATACTCCTTGCAATCATTTGTCCGTTCCATAAATCCATATTCGATCAGGTAACGCCGTACCGTTGCGAAATCATCATATATCTCCTTAATGATCGAATTGATTTCCTTCTCGCTGTATCGCCTCTTTTTGTCAAACTGTTCCGAGATCTTCTTCAGTATTATGATCTTCTTTTTTTCTTTTGAAGAAAGAACCTTCAGCTTTAACGGTTCAAATGATGAGAACATATTTTGAATGATTTTCTCTTCCTCTTCTTCTGTTGTAAAGTATCTATCATCCACCATTTTCGCTCCTTTATGAACATCAATAATTCTTTCCTTTTTACTTGTTGCCTTTTTATTGCTCTCAGCTCCCTGCATAGCAAGTTCATAAATTGCCAGATAAAGCTTTGCCTGTTTCGCTCTCTCCCTGAATACAAACCTCTGATGCCGGATCGTAGAGGGAGCGACACCTGTTTTTTTTGCGATTTCATTATCCGTCATACCTGATGAAATCATACTCAGCAGTTCCTTTTGATTTTCAGTGACTCCTGCATGCTTTTTGTCATAGGAACAGAGTATGTGCAGCATATCATTATGGTCGGTCTGAATATGCATTTTTATCATCTTGCTGGCAGCATAATATTTCTCCTTCACCTTAAAAATCTCTCCATTTTGATATTCCATTCCACAAATGTTACAAATGTATTTATCATCTTGGTTCAAAAATGCATATCCATTTTTAATTTCTTCTATAGTCATGTTTGCTAGTTTGTGTATCATTTACTCACTCCACTTCTGTTTATGTATTTAATAAACATATTATATGTCTGTTGAACTATATTGTCAACACATCGTTTGCTTATATTCTCCAACCCCGGAACCGCTCCATAAGCATCTGAGGTAAAATTCGGCAAAGGTTTTGAAGTAATTCCTTCACAACCTATTGACTTGAACCTTTAAGCGTATTAATATATAGAGAAAAACTGGAAACGCGATGAAAAGAAGAGTAAGTCATGGATGTCTTTTACAGAGAACTCCGTTTGCTGAGAGGGAGTAAAGAATAGCTGACTGAAGATGGTCTTGGAGCTATTGCACCGAATAAGCGAGGCAGAACAAACGATATGTCCCTCCGCTTATAGGCTGCAACGTATGCACCCGTTACCGTGCCGGAGAATGGCGTGTAAGCCTGGAAGGATGTATCTGCTTACATTAGTTCTTACTGAGGTTGATGCTGCGAAGTATCAATAAACCGGGGTGGTAACACGAAGTATCATGCTCTCGTCCCCAGGATAGTATCCTGGAGGTGAGGGCTTTTTTAATGCATATTTTGAGTAACAATTTGATTATCCCACTAAATAATAAGAAATGAGGTTTTATAATGAATGTATTAATCGGAGGAGCGTGGCCATATGCAAACGGTTCATTGCATATTGGACATATAGCTGCATTATTGCCGGGGGATGTACTGGCTCGATACTACAGAGCAAAAGGTGACACAGTCTTTTTTGTTTCCGGCAGCGACTGCCATGGTACGCCTGTAACAATCAGAGCCAGGCAGGAGAACAAGACGCCTGTAGAAATCAGTGACTTCTACCATCATGAATTTTGCGACTGCTTTTGCCGCCTGGGCTTTTCCTATACCCTTTATGGTAAGACATCCAGTCAAGAGCACAAAAACTTTGTTACAGATTTCCACCGAAATCTATACAAAGGCAGATATGTTTACGAAAAAAGTACCCCACAAGCGTACTGTGCGAAATGCAGGCAGTTTCTGCCCGACCGTTTTGTGAAGGGGCTATGCCCGCATTGCGGTGAATTTGCCAGAGGAGATCAGTGCGAAGCCTGTGGAAGTGTACTGGAACCGGAAAGCCTCCTTCAGGCAAAATGCAGTATCTGTGGTGAAACGCCTGAATTTCGATCCACTAACCATCTTTTCCTGGCTGTGACCCGTATGAAGGATCAACTGGAGCAATATGTTGAAAACCACACTGGATGGAGGAAAAATGCATATGAACTATCCAAAAGGTATATCTATGAAGGACTTCGTGACAGAAGCCTGACACGGGACCTGGATTGGGGTATCGATGTCCCGAAGGATGAATTTGACGGTAAAAAAATATATATCTGGGCCGAAAATGTCCTTGGATACCTTTCGGACTGTCACACATTATGTCAACAACAAGGGCTCGATTTTACTGAAATCTGGAATAGCTGCAGGCACTATTATGTTCACGGAAAGGACAATATACCCTTTCATACCATTATTCTGCCTTCGCTGCTTTTGGGCCGCACCGATGTGCAACTAAAGCTGCCGGACGATATCATATCCAGCGAGTACCTGACCTTAGAGGGCAAGAAAATTTCAACCAGCGGCAATTGGGCTATATGGGCAAAAGATATCCTTGAACGGTACCATCCGGATTCCATTCGATATTTTTTGATCAGCAACGGACCGGAAAAAAGGGATACCGACTTTACCTGGAGGGAATTCATCAACAGTCATAACGGTGAGCTTCTCGGTGCTTACGGGAACTTTGTAAACCGCAGTTTACTGTTTATACTGAAATCCTTTGAAGGCAAGGTGCCTGAGGCAAATACCAATCCGGCAATTATACAGCCGCTAAGCCGGCTATTCTCCACCATAGGAGGACTCATAGAGAAAGGTAACTTCAAGGAAGCTCTTGATAACATTTTTACATTGATTCGTGCAGCAAACAAATACTTTGATGAAGAGCAGCCCTGGATAACAGTAAAAAGCGATATGGAAAAGTGTAAGGAAACTCTGAATACCTGTGTGCAGCTCATTGCAAATCTTTCAATCCTGCTTGACCCCTTTCTTCCCTTTTCGTCTGCAAAGGTAAGAAATTTCTTAGGGATAGAAAACGCAACATGGCAGCATACACAAATTCCCGTCGGTCGGGAGCTTGGGCAGGTGGAAATTCTCTTTGAACGGATCGATAAGAAAGTGATCCAGGAGGAAGAACAAAAACTACACACAAGTTAGTTGAGTTCAGGCAGCCGCTCGCCAATGCGTCCGTGACGTCATGACAGCGGGGGACGCGTGACTGGGAGATGTGTGACAACAACCCCGTCCCCCTACCACACGCCCCCTGTCACCATCAATTCAATATCTAAAATAATTTTAGTTGCCCGCATCGATGTGACTTTACATTTCTTACTACTATTTTATCTTTATCAGCAATACTGCCAATTAACAACTCACCTTCGGGATCGTGCCTTTGGCAGTTATTGCTTACAGATGCATCGCTGTAATTGGCATAACAGTAAACACAACCATTCCTGCAAGTGTTGTATGCACCAATATCAAAGCTTTCAAAGCAACCACAGGAATCACGTTGATTTTTGTCATTCTTAATATCAAGGCTATATCCGCAAATTTTCTCTACGAGTCCTCTGTCAACGCAATGGGCTTGTCCAACGCCATACTCAGACAGAAAAGGCATCTCGGAGCAGGCTTTCACTGCAATACCGAAGTCTCTTGCCGTTGATGAAATCATTTTACTTAGTTCAATCATCTCTTCTGTGCTGATATCCCTCAAAAGATTGGTTTTCAATTTGGCGTATTGGTCTACAAAGCTTATAATACACTGGTCGGTATGCTTGTAGAGTTTGCTGCAAAGCCTTGAAAACCGTTCTGTATGATACCTAAAGTCTAGTGTTTCATTTATGATAATGGGATCATATCTCCATACAACCTTTTCTTTTCCAATCTTCTCACTCAGCAAACAGAAGGTCTTTATGATTTCTTCCTTATCACCCAATCCTTTTTCGACGGATTGATCATAAGGCGTTAATGTAAATTGGAAATAGTATCGATAGCCCAATGCATCAATGGCTTCCAGCTTATCCATCATATTTCGGGGATTCTTCGTCCAAAATACAATGCAATCAACAACGTCAGGCGATAACTCAATTTTGCTCACCTGAGCATGGTTCATGGGATTCCGTGACAATACGAATCCTGCCTGCAACCGGTTAAGTAGCCATTGAGAATAATATGCCGGAATATCTGTCCTGCGTGATGCACTAAGTATCATAATTCATAACCTCGTTAAAGTGCATTTTATCATATGCAGTAGGAAAAACTATCTGTTTCATTTTCACTATTCCTTCACTAATTGACCTGTATCAATTCTGTACCTGCGAGTCGGACGCTCATTCCCGTCAATGATATTGGTAATGCAATCTATCAAGGTCCCGCCATTTTTCTCCATTACCCTGGCTGACGCTGAATTACCGGCAGCACAAGTCAGAAGCGCACTTTGAATACCTAACCTTGCAGCTTCCCTTAGAAGCAGTTTAAGCAGCAATGTACCATAGCCATTTCCCCATTTTGAAGGTCTTATTTCGTAAGCGATATGTCCGCCGAACTTTTTCAGCGGTTCTGTCAAAGTATGTCTGATATTCCCGGCCCCAATGTATTCGCCTTCATCAACAAGCCAGAAAACGGTGCTTGGCACCCATCCCTCAGGAAGCCCGATTCCTCTGCTTTCATTTTCATATTTCATGAGCAGAGTTTGAATAAGCTCGGGAGCAGGACTTTCTCCACCAAAAACATCATATTCCTTTAATCCTGCTTCTGCATACTCCCTGCATGCAGCTATATAACTGCTCATATATTCAACAGAAGGCTTCACTAATTTCGGATTTTCCATCTTGAACCTTTTCCCTCCACCTATTATATTTCGAGTAATTTCTCCACTTTGTTCATCTGCGGATTACTTATTAATGATAGATATTCTTTAAGCTGCTGATAATAACTGTATTTGAGCGATAGCTTTTCTTCTATATCTTTCTATAGCTCTTATCCCATACGATATCGTAGTATTTTGCTGATTTTGTATATATGTTATAAGTATCATTTTGCATGATCTCGCCTCTTCCTTCCAAAATGCAAACCATGTAAACTATACCCCAGAATATTTTCATCTTCACAAGCTGCAAAGTGATACTCAAGCCATTTTTCAAATGCTTTATCATCAGAATGATCGATTTTCGGTTTGATAGCATAAGCTATTCCATCCGTACCTATGTTGCAAATTTCCTCAATCCCCGCTCCCGACATAATCTCTTTTATTTCTTTAGGTGTTGACCCGTAGAAATTGTTCTTGAAGCTATTTTTACTGTATTCCAGTAGTTCATCAATATTAGCAAGTTCATCCCCGCAATTGCACAATATAGCTGCATATCTGTTGATATAAGCTGTTGCAAGAATTCCGTCTTTTTTCAATACCCGCAAGCATTCTTTTATAGCTTTAACCCTTTCTACTTTTTTCTGAAGATGATATAGTGCTCCCATACACAAAACCACATCAAAGCATTCATCCTCAAACATAGACAAATCTAGTACATTACCTAAGTAAATATTTTCAAGCAGTTTTGTTTCTGATTGCTTTTTTTCAATTAAACCTACGTTATAGGGTACAAGGTCGCCTGCGGTAACTTTATAACCCTTTTTTGCAAGATAGAAGGAATAAGCACCTGTTCCCGCACATGCATCAAGCACCGAGGCTCCTTTCGGAAATATCTTTTCAAAATATTTAACAGTTGTCAGAAATTCTATGGAGTGCGTCTTATCTTTTTGCAAGCGTGCATCTTCATCATACTCCTCATAGTATTTAATAAGTGCATTCATCATTTCCACTCCCCCCCACATTAAATATAAAAACCCCGCAGAATCACATTGAATGAATGATACATTCCAAGTGACTCCGCGGGGTATTGTCCCACGTGTAGGGCTTCTGCACCCCTATGCAGCTCAAGCTATCAGCTCTTATGCACACTCACTAAATATTATCCGCCATCGGCGGCATAATCTACCTTATTATCATACACGCAGCTGTTTGCCATTATCCATCTTTGGGTGATATAATCACAACCCTTTTTCGCAGCATTGCCGTATTATTTGGAATATTATTACACAGTGGACACGGCCTTGTCAAGACCTTTTGCAATTTTTCCTGCATGTCGCAATCATCTTTTTTCACTTTAATATCAATATTACGTGGCGATTAACGTATATAAAGCACCTCTTCCCCGTCCAATTTCTAATTGAATTCTAAATTGTACGAATAATAAAGAAGCATAAACAAGCAACCAACTCTAGACTCTGATTCGTATGAACCTGAGCTTGCCGGCCTGAACCACATCACCATCACAGAGGCCTTTTACTTTAAAAGCATCAACTCTATTGCCATTCACTTTTACGGCTCCTTGTGAAATCAGCCTTCTGGCTTCACTGTTGCTTGATGAAAAGCCTATCTGTACCAACAGCTTCACAAGGTCAATTTCATCTTTTTCAAACATGCTTGCGGAAATCCAATACTCAGGAACATTTTCCGGCATTTCATGCTTCTGAAACACTATTGTGAAATGCTCCTGTGCCAATGCAGCCGCTTCTGATCCGTGGTATAAGCCTGTAATTTCTCTTGCAAGCTTCATCTTCATATCACGAGGGTTCATCTTGCCGGAGTCCAATGCTTCTTTTATTTCGCTTAATTCATCCGGATGTATATCGGTGGCAAGCATAAAATATCTTACGATTAAATTGTCGGGTATCGACATTACCTTTCCATAGATATCGTTTGGCTCCTCATGAATGCCGATATAATTTCCCAGGCTTTTACTCATTTTTTCTACTCCATCGGTCCCTTCAAGAATAGGCATAAATAAGGCGATCTGGCTTTCTTGTCCATAGTCCTTTTGCAGATTTCTCCCCATCAGAATATTAAACCTCTGATCTGTACCACCAAGCTCAACATCTGATTTCAGCTCTACGGAATCAAAGCCCTGCATCAAAGGATAGAAAAACTCATGAACCCCAATACTCTCGTGGGCTTGAAAGCGGCTTTGAAAATCATCCCTCTCCAGTATTCTTGCAACCGTGCACTTGGAGGCCAAACCGATAACATCTGCAAAATTCAGTTTTGACAGCCATTCACTGTTAAACCGGACTTCTGTCTTTTCTCTGTCAAGTATTTTAAAAATCTGCCTTTCATAGGTCCTAGCATTCTCTATAACTTCCTCTCGAGTCAGCGGCTTTCTTGTTTTGGATTTTCCGGTAGGGTCTCCAATCATACCGGTAAAATCCCCAATGACAATAACCGCTCTATGCCCCAGATCCTGAAACTGCTTGATTTTACGCAGCACAACCGCATGCCCGATATGAATATCCGGGGCAGTCGGGTCAAGACCAAGCTTAACCTTTAGCGGTATTCCAGTCTTTTGTGACCTCTCAAGCTTTCTCTTCAGGTCATCTGTGTTAATAATTTCTTCGGCTCCTTTTGCAATAATTCTAATTTGCTCATCCATTGAAACCATCATCGTGCTCCTTTCGCCATTTTGATGCATCAGTTTTCCGACCCCCATGTGCAGAAAACAGAAAATATTATTCCCCGCAGAATAAAAAAACCCTCGTCTTCTGAATTACTCAGAGGACGAGAGTCTTGTTCCCGTGGTACCACCTCAATTTACCGGCACTTTGCAGTGCAGACCTTATCAAGGACGAATGCTTGCAACAGCATGTTATCCTCTAGCACTATAACGGGTGCAGGATTCCGTCAACAGCCTACTAAAGCGAGAGACACGTTTTCCATCCCTTCTTTTCGGTGTGAAGCTCAGAGATGTATTCAGAATGATGTTTTCTGCCCCTCTCACCAACCGGGAACTCTCTGTAGAAACCAATCAATTCTTACTTCTTCTCATCAATGCCCTTGCTTTATATATTTCTGACTAGTATACATTTGATTTAAGCTATATGTCAATCCTAAGATTTCTGAACAATATTTAACCTCCATTGAAAGTAGAGATTACACCGTTTATCTACCGCCCTTGATAACTTTGATCTCTACTTCTTGTTTATCTACCTTTAAAGCCAAATCATGCAACTGTGATTTTAACTCCTCTTGCCCTTCTGCCAACTGCTTATAACCATCAAACAAAGCATCCAGCTTTTTACCGTGGTCATTCTCAAGTCTTGCAACCTGATTACCTACAGACTGTATTTCTGCTTTAAGCTCAGCCTTTACAGAGTTGATATCGCTTTTTAAAGAACTTATGTCGCCTTTTACAGAGACCATATCGCTCTTTAAAGAACTTATGTCGCTCTTTACAGAGTTGATATCGCTCTTTAAATCAGCGTACATCTTTTCCATGAACTCAAAAATATTATCTGCCATACTCTCTTCCCCCAGACCTTAATTATATCACATTCATATAATAAGCTGTATATTACAATAACTATTTTCAGTTATACTTTTCTCCAGCTTTCTTGAGGGCAGGCTGCTGCTGCGTTCTGGTTTCCGCACTGTGCCTTCTGTACTCTGCATGCTTATGTCACATTATCAAATAGTACTTTTAGATTTCTTGGTACGCTTTCGTAATACCATTTCATTCCGCAACTTTCTATTTTTGAAATCCATTCAAATCACTGCGCTGTGCAAATGAGGATATATCATTTCTAATATCGTCCAAACAGGATATCGGGATAATCGCCTTTTTCATATCACTTATCATTTTCTTCCCCCCATAAAACAATTTCATCAATATCAACAATGATTATCCAGACTCATTCTTGAAAGCCAAAAAGAACTTATGTTCTATTTAGAACATTATACCTTATTTTACCTCAATATGTAAATACTCTAAAGCTAATTTTTACAGAGCTGCAATTTTATAAGTCTACAGTCTCATTGCTTTAAATATCTTTCCTTTCATTTATTCATCCCTCCCGTCATCTACATCAAACATTGCAGGGAAAGCAATGATGCCGGGCTTTATCACCTCTTTTTCAACTTTTTCACAATACTCATCAATAGGGCTCGTATACTCTAGAGTCCTTATCATAAAAGCTTTATATGCAACTCGCTCATCAGTTACTTTGTAATCACCGGCATTACCAAGTGATGCTTGTAATGTTTCAAAAGGTAATGCAATGCTCATTTCCCCCTGAGCCCTACCATAGCTTTTCCAGGCAAGATATGACAGTATATCCGTAATATCCTCACTCTTACACACCAATTCCTTGATGTTCAGTCTTTTTGAACGGGCATATCTGACATATCCCAAGATTCTGTTATTCTTGCTAATAACTGAACAACGGCATTGCATATTGTGATTACTCCATTCACTAATATTCTTGCCGGATGATATTGCAAGAGCATCCGATGCATGTTGGCTTTTCCATTCTTCAAAAATCCATTCCGTATCCCTCCCATTGACCGGCCTTTCATGAAAGCCTTCATCATTAAAACTTTCCAAACAGATGCTTACATTAACTCCGGATAGTGAAAACATGCCGGTCTTATAACCGAATCTCGGATAATATTCCACATGTCCACAAAGCAGGGAAAAAGCGAATCCTTTTTCCCTGGCTCTTTTGTGACCTTCTTCTATCAGCATACTTCCTACACCTTTATTCTGGAATTCCGGTTTCACAGCCACGGGAGCCAATACTACCCCCACCTGCTCCCTGCCTAAAACAATAAACCTGAATGGAGAAAAAAGCACATGTCCGATAACTTTATCATCAAATTCTGCAACTAATGATAATTCAGGGTCAAACATTGAATTGTGTCTGAGCAGATCCACCAATATGGGTTCTGAAACATACGGATTATCGGGATGCCATCCAAGAAAAGCCTCGTAATTAATACTTGCTATACTGTTATAATCCGAAATTCTCTCACTTCGTATTTTGATATCCATTTTATACCCTCCCCTTATATAGTTCCTTTTGAAACCTTGCAATCTGCTTGCCCCAGTTCTTCTCCTGAAGCCGCAGCTTTCCGTCCTTCTTGGCTTCCAGATGTACCAGCTCTTTTTGCAGCTTCAACCAGCTTTCCCACCTTTTCATTTCCAGTGTTCCGCTATGGAGTGCTGCTCTGACTGCACACCCCGGCTCACTGTTATGTTTGCAATCATAAAAACGACACTGCTTGATCAGCTCCTCCACATCGCCAAACATCATCTCCATCCCTGTATCTGCTTCCCACAGCGACAATGTCCGCATTCCGGGTGTGTCAAGAATCAGTCCTCCCTCAGGCAAAAGCAGAAGCTCTCTATGAGTTGTGGTGTGCCTTCCCTTGCTGTCATCCTCGCGGATTTCCTGGGTTTTAAAAAGCTCTTTTCCCACCAGCGTGTTGACCAATGTGGATTTGCCAACACCGGATGACCCCAGAAGCGCCACTGTCTTTCCCTGTTCGAAATATTTCCTTATTTCAGCAATTCCTTCACCGGTTACACAACTGATGACATGAACTTCCGTCCCCGGTGCAGTGTTATAGACGATAGCCAGCTTCTCTGCAATATCCTCACAGCAATCCGCTTTGGTCAGTATAACTACAGGCATCGCCCCGCTCTCCCATGCCGCAATCAGATATCTTTCCAGCCTTCTCATATTGAAATCCTTATTAAGAGATTGGAGAAGAAAAACGATATCTACATTAGCTCCTACAATCTGCTCCTTCACTTCAACTCCGGCTGCAGCCCTGGAAAACTTCGTTTTTCTTGCCAATATAAAGCGGATCGCTGCATTATTAGCATCGCCGGCATTCTCAACAGCAACCCAATCTCCGACAGCCAACTGCATACCATTGCCGGACTTATGCAACGGTCTGTTCAGAACCAGTTCTCCTAAGTCTGATGCCATTCGGATCCGCTGCCCATAATCCGCCACAACTCTGGCCGGATGCATGGGCGAGCAGCAGACTTTGTCTGCGACCAGCCCCCTCCACTCCTGTTCAAAAAATTCGTTCCAACCATAATCCTTTATATTCATTATTCATACCCATCCTTCGTCAAATTTCTTTCTTCCTGTCTTCGTTTCTTTTTGTTCTTCAGTTCATTTTCCTGTACTCTGGTACGAGGGTTTATCACCCAACTATTTCGTATTTCCTTCATATAATCAAATGCACTCTTCTTCTTTTTCATCATACATCACTCCTTATCATTATTCTCATCCTGCAACCAAAAAAGCATGCAAAAACCCGCAGGTAACGACCACCTGCGGGTTTCTGAAAGAAGTATAAAAGCAGTAAAAATACAATAAAAAAACACGCTACCAATGCGTGTCTACCATACGTTTTATACACATTTCAAGGCTGAACAATAACTCAGTAACCAGCCGTATGCTTAAATTCTGCTTGTTCATACGTCCGTTAATGCAGCCAATGCTTCATCCCTGCCACTCGGTTGCTCGAAAAGAGTTGCACCGGTCATACAAATAACGCCGTTAGCTTCATGGACATTTGTATTCCCGTGCCAATATTCAGTTAGTAAAAAACCACCTTTACTATTTTTACAGACATTAAAACAACTCCTTTCAAAAATAGTCATAATTGCATTTCAATTATATGTTGGTTTACAAACATTGTCAATGAAATTTTGTTGTAGAAGCAACAATTGCGTGAAGCAACAATTGAGATTTTGTATGCAGAGGAGGCGTCCTGAACTTTTCACACGATCCGGCGCCTCCCCATATTCCTTTTAGTAGCTTAGAGTAACCTTGCCTCCTAATCCCGACGGTAAAGGTTCTAAAACCATGTTCCTTTCTCTCCAGGGATTCAGCCTTCTTTTTGTTGTATGATTAATTACGTCACTAAAATATGGCCACTCCTCAATCACTGCTCCCTCAATACGCTCATCAACCCAATCAGGGCCAATCACCGCATTAATCCAGAGATTTACCACCTTCACAACAATTTCATTCTTACCTTCGCGAAGCTGCTCTCTTATGTCAAGCTTTCTCGGTGCTTTCCACAGAACTCCAGCCTGTATTCCATTCACCCAGACCTCAGCAACCTCTCCCACCTTTTCAAATTCCAGCGTGATTGCACCCGCCTCAAGGATACTTTTATCTAAATGAACCGTCTTTTTATATATTCCCTGCCCCGTAAAATGCTTAAGCTCCTGAATACTTTCCCAGGTGTTGATTTCATCCATATGACAGCTGTATTTTTTCGCGGGCACTGAAAATTCCCAGCCTTCCGATAAATCAACATGCTTTGTTGAATAAAAGAACTTTTCAAAAAGCACGGCATTTTCTTCCGATACCTCTTCAGAGAAAATAATGATCACTGATTCATAAGGTTCAAACCCTATATTTACACATGTTCTTCCCTCAGAGAGCTTATCATTTCTCATATCCGTTCTTTGAATGCCATTCATGGGGTCTAGAATAATATAATCTTTTCTGCTGTTTTTAAATTCGATTACTGTTTCCTTATAACCATCAGAGATGTTGGAGATAAAATAAATATCATCCCATGCCTTATCTTTGCTGCTTTTTCTTTCAACCCTGCGGTGAATATACCCGATACAATCGTCATTTCCAACGATCTTTGCATCCGGTATAATAACCTTACTAACTGCTTCAATAAGGCTGTCATATTTATCATCTGTCTTTAGCGCAATGCCTTTGCCGACAGTATGAGACCTCCCTGAGCTGTTTCCAAAAAGTCTTTGCATCGACTCCCTTACAGTCTTGCTATTATCCTCTGCATTAAGCAAACCACAGCCTTCACTTGGTATGCATCCGGCTGCAATAAGGATACCTCCGTTTTCCACAAACTCTGTAAGCTTACCAATGGTATCTAAAGGTAGTCTTTTCACCTCAGGCAGGATAATCACTTTATAAGCATTGTCATTTATGACAAGCCCCTCTTCCTCCATCCTGCCAAGGCTTGTCAATGCCTCATCGTTCAGATAGTCAAACCAATACCCCGCTTTGTTGATTTTGTCCGCTACATCCCGTCCGATATATTCCTCAAGCTTCATTGCAAGGTGCAGATCCCCCATCTGGTTCTCAGACCAAACATCAGCCTGGGGCAGGTATATTCCCACTTCAGCCACATTTCTCCCCAGTCTCAGGAAGGCTGACACTCTTTGAATGTATTCTGATAAATTTCTATAATAAGGCCACCAGGTGTTTGTGTGACATATATGTGATGAGGCGTAGAAAGCCCAGCCAGGCTTTCCGGCGCTCTCCGGAGTGTATGAATAGCCATGGTTTACAATCATGTTCATTCCGTCCAGGAATATCGCGTCAACAGCGGCTTTCATGTTCTCCAGCGTTTCCTTGAACCTCGGCATTCTAAGCCAGGTGAAGGACTCATTGGAAATAATATTTTTGCCATATAGATGTCCCGCCGAAGCCGGAAGCCTTCTATGTATTGTGTTCACCGCCAGCCTGTCATTCTCACCAAAGGTCTCCCCCTCCGGTATATCAGCAGCAGCATAGGCTTTCAAAATATCTCCCCACGTTCCATGAGCCTGTATCCTTGACTTGGACCCGTTTTCCCTGCACCACTTTCCGAATTCCTCAAAGAAATTCTCCACCGTAAGCTCGGACATGGTTTTATAATAATCATAGCGTATATGGGGAGTCACATTTCCAACCTCACCCCACAACGCATATATATACGGTTTAAGATCATATCCTCTGCGCTTTTTAAATTCATCAAAAAGCCCTTCTGTCCAGTTATGTCCCGCAACCTCGATGGAATCACAGAAGAACCCGTTCAGTCTGCCTCTTCCAATCTTCTCCACCAGCGGGCCTACGGCTGTATTAAAGAAATATTGAGCAATATCCTTCCTGCAGTGGTCAATGGCGTAGCCTCCCGCATTGCGCCCGGGGGCAGGCAGCGTTTGCCTGTAGTCCGCCACCACAAAAGCAACGATCTTCCAGTCCCCCTCCGGTATTTCAAGCTCTTTAAGCTCCTCGCCCCAAGGCCAGGAATAAAGATATTTGGGCTTTATTTTTTCCCGTATATCCCTTATGGTTTCCTCTATCATACAGCCCTGTTCCATTTTTCCCATCACAGCACCCACGATATCTCCGCAAATCCTTGTGGTGAAATCGAAGCTGAAGCTGCGGGGTCCGCACACATCTATCTGAATCGGTATGGCTGACTGCGGCGCCATCTCACGGGTTACCACAGGACCTCCAAAGGGCCAGAAGGATCCCGGGGTGAAATCCACCTTTATCCCAAAGCTCTCGGCTGTGTCAACGGCATGCTTTATTACATCAAAAAAATCAGGTGAAAAGTAATCAATATTTCTGATCCCCTTAACATTGTCGTCCCGATGCAGCGGATATACCACCTGTATCTCGACACCACCTATATTGGCATCCCTCATGAAGCTTAGATGCCTTGTGATCTCCTCTTTTGTCACTGCACACCCATACCACCACCACCTTGTCCAGCTTCTTGCGTCGGCAGGCGGGTTTTTCAACAACTCCATATACTGATTGATCATCATCACATTCTCCCTAGATATATCTTAACAACCTTCTCTAATTACTTTTTCTGCATATTTCTGAAACCGTTTCATGTTAGAAGGTTATTCATGCGTAAGCTTTTCAGCCACCTTAATAATTCGTTTCGCTTCATCTTCCGACGGTGCCCGCGTTACAATCAGTAAACCCTTTGAAGAGAGCTGCTCAAGTAAGATTTCAATTTCTGCAAGGTTGTTATAGCGAATCACTAATTTCTTTCCAGCCTTCTGAATCTCCCTCAAATATGGAATATATTCCAGTGGAGACGGCTGTCCCTCTACACAGGTCCATTGGATGGCATCCAGCTTCTGGATTGAAAGAAGAGCCGGAAGATGCCTAAGTTGTTCTATACCGTCGAAATGGTATAAAGATCGATCCATCCAATCCGTCTGCATCTTAAGCTCAGGCATGATAAACTCCTGAAAGCATTCCGGAGAAATCATGACCGACATGTCGCACTGCATCTGACCGTGCTTGCCCGGTGCCCAGGTATTCAGCCACCCGATGCTGGATCCACCTTCATTGTTCTCTTTCACAATGTTATAGATTTCTTCATGGACTTTTAGAGATATGTCCTGGATCCTGTCGAGTGACCTGTGAACCCAATCCTTTTCAGTAATCATGTCCACCAGCAGATTTTCGCTTCCTCTTAAATGAGCAAGAGCATCCGCATTTCCGGAAATGTCAGGCATAGACACGAAATACCTACCATTACTCATACTAACATAGTATTTTGCCAGTTCTATTGTTTTCTGGTATAAGAAGGAATTCTCGTCAAATTTCACATCATTGGCCTCAATATCATCAAATATAGGGGAAAACCATACCGTATTTTCAAAACGGTACCTGCTTCCTTTGATAAATCCTGCATGTCCTGCAGCTCCCAGGTCTAAAAAAACCTGTGGGAACGCATCGCCTCCGAAGAAGGTGTTTTCGAAGTGATTCACCTCTCGCTCTAATACAGCTTCCCCATCTGTCCAATATCTAATTTTTTCTTTCTCGTCTGTTGGAAATGGTATTCGCTTGTATTTACTGTTTTCCTTTGGCGCAAATGCAGCTATACAGCATCGGTCTACGATCTCCCCATCCCAGAATGCTTTAAGTCGGGCTTTTGTTTTTTCCCAGTTTTGAACGTATTGCATCTAAGCACCCCCATATATCTCCATATTTATCTTTAAAAATTCTCCGCACATTACTCTAAGTGTTTCCGAGCTATGCTCCACACCTGCAGGATCTTTGTACCACCGTGCAATGAAGCCGCCAACAAAACTAAATGAGTCTGTAAGGTGTATTGCAGTAATTCCGTCGGGATCTGAACTAAGAGGAGTGGGACTGTGACGTTGCTCAAATTGCCGGGAATTCCCAGCCGGCAGCCTTTACAGAAGCTTTCGCTAAATAAATAGCTCCGATTCTTTTCTGAGGAATGGAGCAGGCTGGTCGCAAGCTAAAGCTTTCTACTCGCCTATGCAACCTGGTTAGCATGGTTCCCCGGAAAAGAATCGGAAGCTATTATTTTTGGGTGTCCTAAGAAGCTCGTTCTACTACTTTATCCCCAGCTCCTGTGCCTTTTCGTTGACTTGATTGATTACATCCTGAAGACCAATCTTGTTAAATCTCTCCAGAGTTGCCTTCCACATCTTCTCAGGGTCTTCGTTACCCAGCACAACCTTTATAACCTCATCCTTCATCGTAATAGAATAGTTTGCCTTTGCGGGTACATCCATCCCGTTAATCGCAAAATTTGTAGGAATGGTTTTTGTGTTTTCTAATTGATGGTTACGTTCAGTTGCAGAATGATTTACAACATCCTCGCCAAAATTTGCATAGTTTGCTGCATCTTCGATAAAATCCAAATCCACCATTGCTCCAGGCAAGTCTCTCCACATAAAAAGTGAAGGGTAAAGAGTTAATAATTCCTTATAAGTGCCATCTGCATTCTTTTCTCTTAGTATTACAGGCTTTCCGTCTTCAAGTTTAAAGTCTTTTTCCGGGATACCGTATCTTTTGATCATTATACCCTCATCAGAATTTACAAAATCCAGGAAACGAAGGAACCTATCCATCTTTTTATCATCAACAGTTGCGGCGTTAAAGATCATATCTGTCCAATAAGTGCTTTCTGTATAGTGATACACGTCACCTTGAGAATTTGGCCACATTCTTAATACCTTTACACTATCGAAAAATTTTAGGCCGGTATTTTTTTCAAAATTATCTTTAACTACTTTAAGAAGTTTAGGCTGTGAATTATATGCCATACATCCGATTCTTCCTTGTGCGAAAAGATCCCCACCTTCGTTATTCTTTCTTATGGCAAAATCCTTATCTAATGCACCTTCTGTGTACATTCTTCTGATAAGCCTCAAATAGTCAACGTATTTAGGTGATGCATAATATGGTATCCATTTTCCGTCTTCATTCACCCAGGAACCGTTTGTAATGTTAGGTAAATCTGTAGAAAGAGAAAGCTGTGCCATATATGCGTAAAAATTCGGAGCAAATCCTATGGTATCTGCTTTATTATTCCCATCCGGATCTTTCTCGGCAAATGCCTTGCACATTGCTATAAATTCATCAAAATTCTGCGGATCTTTGAATCCGAGCTTTTCCATCCAGTCCTTCCTGACCAGAAGGTTTCTATCGGAAGCCCACCCATCAGGTGTCGCATAAGCGCTTATGGCAAAGAAGTAAAAACTTCCATCAGGCTCCTTTTGTGATTGTACATCCGGCTGCGACATAATGGTTTGTACATTCGGATACGCACTCAAATCCTTCGGTAATGCTCTGATAATCTTTTGGTCAATCCAGCTCTTTTTGGTTGCAGCTTCCTCTGAACCGGTTATACCATAGGTAAATATATCCGGTAATTCTCCTGAAGCAGCCCAAATTTTACCCTTTTCTTTATAGTCATTTTGTGTCACAGGCACAGGCTTGAGTTTGAAATTAAATTTCTCAAAATAGTATTGCGCAAGCTCATCATTTAATTCATAATCTGTAATCTCTGCATTAGCGATTGTAAATTCCATAGGTTCTGCAAAAGGATTGTCTTCGACTTTTTCCTCTTGCGTTGAATTGTCGGTCCCCGACACTGTTTGTGAGCCGGTGGTCGTGGTCGTTCCCGTGTCTTTTTCATTGCTTTGGCCACAGCCGACGAAGCAACTTCCGATCAATACAATGACCAATAGAATTGCCCACAGTTGTTTCATTCTTTTCATGATATAAATCCCTCCATTTTTATTAATAACAGCATGTACGCCGCTATTTTCAGGTTTAAAACACTTTTTTGCACCTGTAATCAGCCTTTTACGGAGCCGATCATAATGCCTTTCGCAAAATACTTCTGAATAAACGGATACACCATCAAAATAGGAAGAGCCGTAACAACAACCACCGCCATCTTAAGTGATTCCTGGTAAACCGGTTTGCTGGACACGCTCATGGAAACCGCCGCTGTTGAATTGAACATCTGACTGTAGTTCACCAGAATTTCACGCAGCATTAACTGCAGAGGATATTTCTTCGGATCGCTCATGAAAAGCATTGCATGGTAGAATGCATTCCACTTGTCAACAGCATAAAAGAGAGAGATAGCCGCAATGGTCGGAACCGAAACGGGTATGATAATCCTCACTAGTATTAAAATGTCGTTTGCTCCGTCTATCTTAGCTGATTCTTCAATGCTTGCGGGTATTCCCCTAAAATAATTTATCATAATTATTAAATAAAACGTATTTGCCAAAGATGGTAAAATCAAAGAGGCCAAGGTGTTCGTAAGTCCCAGATTCTTTACTGTTAAATAAAATGGTATCAATCCTCCGCTAAAGAGCATGGTAAATACGATGGCATTCATAAAGAAATTTCTTCCTGGATAGTCCTTTTTCGATAAGGCATATGCGCCCGCTGTGGAAATAAGCATACTTGCAGCGGTCCCTGCAACCGTAATAAACACTGACACCAGGAATGAACTTACAATCGTGCTGTCCTCAAAAATGACCTTATATGCAGAGAAATCAATTGAGACCGGAAGAAGGTAGACCAACTGTTTCCCAACCGCCGCTTCATCCGCAAAGGATATAATCAGTGTGTTGTAAAACGGAAATGCAACTCCAATAGCGAGTAGTCCTAGAAAAATTACAATCATTCTTTCAAAAAAGTCTTTCTTTCCTCTTGCAGCGGTTCTCTCCGCAACACCAGATACATCCATTATACGATTCCTTCCTCTCCCATTTTTTTTGCAATGAAGTTTGTGCTAAACAGTAGTGTAAATGCAATGACTGACTTGATCAACCCAACGGCAGTTGATGCACCAAAGCTCATGGCCCCAGTAAAGGACCTGCGGAAAATAAACGTATCCAATATATCTCCCACATTGTAAACTGCAGCGTTATAAAGATTATATACCTGGTCAAAGCCTGCATTCATCATTTGTCCCACTGCCAAAATAAGCATAATCACCGCTGTGCTTCGTATGGAAGGCCAGGTAATGGCCCTCATCTGTTGCAGCCTATTGGCGCCGTCAACATGAGCCGCCTCATAAAGCTCCGGATTTATTCCGGCTATCGCGGCGAGGTAGATAATCGCCCCCCAGCCCGCCTCTTTCCACAAATTAGTTATGTATAACAAAGGTCTAAATATTGTCGGATTTGTGAAGAAGCTAAACTTTTCCATGCCTAAAGCTGAAAGAACTTGATTCACTACCCCCATGTCATTTAGAGCGTTCATCAAAATACCGCCCAGAACAACCCAGGATAAGAAGTGGGGAAATGTAAAAACCGTCTGGTAAATTCTTTTTATTTTATCGCTACTAATTTCATTTAACAATAATGCTAATACAATCGGAAAGGGAAATTCAAAAACCAGTCTGCTGCCACTGATCACTATCGTATTCTTTACAGCAGTCCAGAAATCATCATAGATGAAAAGGTTTTGAAAATTCTGCAGGCCGATCCATGTGCTTCCTGTAATGCCCTTGGCATAATTGAATTCCTTGAAGGCAAGGGTAATTCCATACATTGGAACATATGCAAATATTACATAATACAATAAAAGAGGAAGAAGTAAAATATAGATATACCTGTTTTTATACAATTTTTTGTACAATGATTTGTTCAACGATTTGTTCAACTTTAGACCCCCTGTTCATTTGCTGATATCAATAATAAAATAAAACTATACTTTTGCGTATAGTTGAAAATAACTTATAATATGTCCTATTTTTAGTTTGTTATTGGGCTTGTCTATATAAGCTGGGAGTTGTACCGGTATATTTTTTGAAAATACGGCTGAAATAGAAATAATCGCCAAAGCCGGCTCTTTCGCTGATTATGCTTACGCTTAAATCAGTCTCTTTCAGTAGCTTACATGCGTAGGATATTCTGAGCCTTCTTAGATAATTTGTAAAGGTGGTATCCATTTCTTTTTTAAAAAGCTGGCATAAATAGTTCAGATTAATGCTAAACCTTTGTGATACGGTTTGTATGGATATATCCTTGTAAAAGTTTTCATCTATGTATTTCACAATCTCTTTGAAATAATCATTTTTTATATCCGACGGCAAATAGTTACGGAGGGTGTTAATATCTCCAAGTATTGATTTTTTCAAACTTGCCAGCATATTAAAGGCATTGCCGAACATTTTAACCAGCTCTTCGGAAGCAAACACAAAGTCCTCATATTGCTCGGAAGCACCTTTGTATAATACCGACATAATTGTATTATATATGATAAAGGCATGCTTTATATTATATTTACCTGCCCTGAATTCATCTGTAATTTCATTCATTATTCTGTCAGTTTCAACCATGTCCTTCGCTGTTATCTTTTCTTCAAGCAACGTCAGGATACTTCGAATACTGCTGTCTGAGATTTCCTCTGCCTTGTATACGCCGGGTCTTCCTACGGCAAAAAACTGATATGCTCCCAGAATAGCCGACTCCATACACACTCTTATATCACCCGCTGACCTGATACCGTTGCCTATGCCTATACCCGGCATACTTTCACTGACGGCCATTTTCAGGTGTTCGACAATATCCCTATCCGTTTCTTCGCTTTGTTGAATTAAATATCCGTTTTCGTCCAGGCCCAAATTTAAGCCTATTACACTGATAGAGCTGGGAAAAACAAGCTTTTCAGGTCCAATGGAAACAATAGGTATTACCGGTTCCTTTTTTCCTAAAAACAATCCTCTTGCTTCGAGTATACTCGATACTCTCTCCTCCGACATTGTGCTCCAGCTTCCTATGTGCAAAAGTAAATCATCCCCGGCAGATGCCCGGTTCTTTTCAAGAAAGGTTTTGGTTTTCTTGAGCAAGCCTGTTATTTCATCTTCGTCAAGGGGTTTCAGGCAATATCCCATAGCACCATATTGCATCGCTTCCTTGGCATAGGAAAACTCGGCATATCCGCTCATCACGATAAATGCAGTATAAGGCAAAATATGGCTGCATTTTTCAATAAGCTCCAGCCCGTTCATTCCCGGCATTCTGATGTCGGTAAATACCAGATCCGGCCTGTTATCAATAATTTTATCAAAAGCATCAAACCCATTGTAAGATTGACCTATGACATAATAACCATATTCCTGCCAATTGATATCTGATTTTAGACCTTCAACAATCCAGCTCTCATCATCAACAATGTATACTTTGTAAATCGCTGTTCCCTCCTATGGGGATTCTAACCAATACCTGAGTATATTCCCCTTGTATGCTGGTTATTTCAATTCCATACTCTTTGCCATACATTAATTTTATACGGTTGCTTACATTTTTCAGTCCAACGCTATAATTAGAATTTTCTTGTTCCCCGGTTTTCTCACTATTGTCGTTCAGCTTATCTGAAAGGTTTCTCAAGCTGCCACTTGCGAGTCCTATTCCATCATCTCTGACCCATACAATAAGTTCATCCTCTACCGTCTTCCTTCCCCCTATCCATAAATGCCCCTTCTCAAGCTTTGGTTCAAGGCCGTGGAAAACAGAGTTTTCAACAATCGGCTGAAGTATCATTTTAGGAATTTTATAATCCAATACGTCCTCCTCAAGCTCATAGAAAACATCAAATCGGTCGCAAAAGCGAATTTGCTGAATGCTGATATAGGACTTGACAATTTCAATTTCCTCCCCTAATGAAACCATCGACGCGCTTCTAACGCTGTATTTAAAGATATTGCTCAGTGACGTGAGCATTTGCTTTATTTCAGGTACACCCTTTGCCGATGCCATACCTTTAAAAGATTCAAAGGTATTATATAGGAAATGAGGATTGATCTGGCTCCTTAAAAACGCCAGCTCCGACTGTTTGTTTTCAAGCTCCGCTTTATATAGCATACTGTTTGTTTCAACCAGCCTGCGAGTCAGGGAGTCTATTTCATCAAGCATTGAATTAAACTCCTGCGCGACAGCGTTTATTTCCGCATAACCTTCAAGATGAATTCTCTTTTTCAGATTTTTCAAATTTCCCTCTTTTACTTCTGTCATAAAAGCGATGAACTTTTTCATGGGGCGGATAATGTTATTTCCAATGATCCTGAAAGGTATGGCTATCAACGTTAATGCCAGCAGCAGCACAGTGATTCCCAGCTTTTTAATGATGTCGACCTCTTTTAAAAGGACCTGCATTGGTGTGATGCATACAATCCAGCCTTCCAGTTGTTCTATTTCCTGAAGCTGAATCAGGTTGTCCGTTTTCCCCAGCTTACCTTCCAGAATATTCATTTGTATTTGCTGGTGATAGTCCATGTTTACCAGTTCTGCTTCCAGAGCCGCATTTCTTCCGTTAAACAATATATTCCGGTTCCGATCCATAAGGTAGATATAGCTCCCGACATCATTCTCCTTATCATAGTCTTCACTGATAATTGCATTTGGGTCCAGGACAATGTATACAGTACCGATTTTTTGTCCATATTGCCTGCCTTTCTCAACCGAAACCACATTTGAACATGCAATGATGCAGTTTTCAATCCTGCCACCTTCTTCATAGGACATTAAACCGGTGTAATACGGTGTTTTGTTATCCATAAACGGTATGTCGCCAATTTCCCCACAAATATCGGAAAATCCATTCATATCAAAGCTGTTGCCCTCTTCTGAAATAAAGGCAATATCAATGATTCCATCCTTAATCTCTATCATATTGCTTAAAAAGTTGATCAGCTTATCATATAGACTGTACTTAGTTGCAGCGTCGCTTTCCAGCATGTATTGCTGTACAACCTTGTTGTATACTACACTGTAGGATATTCTATTGATTACATTACAGTTGGAGGATATGTTGTTTTTAATCTGGTAAATGATCTTGTTGGTATAATCCTTATTTGTATTGGTAACGATTCCGGAAGTCCTGTTGTAAATAAAATAAATTACAAATAGTACCACAATAATGATGCATGATATCAGTAGAAATAATTGGATTTTTATAGATAACTTTTTAAACACGCCCATTTTCTCATTATCCTCAAGAACAGCTCTCATCCGCAATGTCTACGAGCATATTATCAAAAGTTCCGACAAATATCAATAAGCATGGTTGGATGTTCCGCATAAATCTTCAACTATTGCTTTCGCCCTTCTATTTCACATGAAGCTTACCGGACCTTGAAAACATCCTCCAATGGGAGAATGCGGTAATAGATATGGTCAATAGCTACTGGATTTTATATACACATCTCCCGGAAACGAACTGAAAGCCATAACCATAAGGTTTCCAGTTCGTTTCCAATATGTGAGGTATACTCTTCTTCCCCTTTTTTAGACGAACTGTAGCAGCTTATTCATTATCATATTGATTAAATATTCCCCTTTTCCTGTAATGGGTATGAAGCAGTTCATGGGATTTGTGACCAAGAGGTTTCATCAGAAATTCCTCGTACAGACGGGTGACAGCCGGGTTCTCATGGGATTTCCTCAGCGTCTTCCCTTCATCCTCTCTGTATATTGCTTCCAACCGCTTCAATCTGACCTCGTTTGTCGTCGTTCTTGGCTGCCCGCCACCGCTGATACAACCGCCCGGGCATCCCATTACTTCAATAAAGTGATAAGGCGATGTGCCCGCGGATACTTCCTTCATCAGTTCTGCGGCTCCGTTTAATCCACTGGTGACTGCAATTTTTAATATAACCCCGTCAAGGAATTTGTAATCGGGTAAAGGATCCTGAATCAGAAGCTGCGCTGTTTTTATTCTCTCCAGCCCTGCGATCGGCTCAACATGCAGCTTATCAAAAGGCAGTTCCCGACCTGTGATCAGCTCATAAACCGTTCGCAAAGCCGCTTCCATTACACCGCCGGTAGTACCGAAAATATCAGCCGCTCCGGTGGACAATCCAAGCGGATGATCAAATTCCTTATCTTCCAGAGAACAAAAATCAATTCCCGATTCCTTTATCATATGCGCCAGCTCTCTTGTTGTCAGCACCGCATCAACGTCAGCCAACCCGTTGTTCCTCATTTCCTGCCGCGTAATCTCATACTTTTTAGCAGTACAGGGCATTACAGATACAACAAACAGTTTTTGAGGATCAATGCCCAGCTTATCCGCGTAATAGCTTTTGACAAGAGCTCCCAACATCATATGGGGCGATTTGCAGCTGGATAGGTGATCCAGCTCGTCTGGCCACGTATGCTCCACATATTTGATCCAGCCGGGGCTGCAGCTCGTAATCATGGGAAGTACTGTCCCTTTTCCGGAGAAAGCATCGTTTATTCTGGAAAGGAGCTCACTTCCCTCCTCTATGATGGTAAGATCGGCAGCAAAATTCGTGTCAAATACATCGTCAAAACCTAGTTCCTTCAATGCCGCTGCCATTTTTCCCGTAACCAGTGTGCCGGGCTCATAGCCAAATTCCTCTCCCAGAGCGGCTCGCACTGCAGGGGCCGTCTGAATCACCACCCTCTTACCAGTGTTATAGAGCGCATCCCACACCGCTTTTGTGGAGTCCTTTTCCTGTAATGAACCCACCGGACAAACCGTTGTACATTGACCGCAATAAGTACAGTTCACCTGATTCAACGGAAGCTCTGCGGCAGGCCCGATCACCGTCTTAAAACCTCTGTGCTGAACATTCAGCACACCGACCCCCTGTATTTGATTACATACCGCAACACATCGCCTGCACAAAATACATTTAGAGGTATCTCTTACAATAGACGGGGATTGGTCATCCAGATATGATTTCGATTTTTCTCCTTCAAATCGCTGCTCCTGAATCCCCATCATTTCTCCCAGCTTCTGAAATTCACAGCTCTGATTCCTTCCGCAGCTCAGGCAATCCTTCGGATGATCCGACAGCATCAGCTCATATAGAAGCTTTCTGGTTTTTTTCACCTTCTGCGTATTGGTCCGGACAACCATTCCCTCGCGAACCTGTACCAGGCAAGAGGCCTGAAGTGTTTTTGCCCCCTCTACCTCAACCACACAGATCCTGCAGGAACCCGCCTGATGTACACCTTCCATATAGCAGAAATGCGGAATCACAATGTTATTTCTCTTTGCTGCCTCCAGTATCGTATCGCCCTCCCGGGCCGAAACTTCTTTATTGTTTATGATCAGATTAATCATTCTCAGCACCTCCTGTCGCATCTGAGACATCTCATGGCTTCTGCAATGGCATTGAGCTTGTGGAAGCCCACAGCTACCTCATCAAAGCTGTAGCGGCGCTCTTGCGGAGGAAGGAATTTCATCGGAAATCTCTCATGCTCCAGTATTTCTTTTTCATCCACTGCCACAGGAATATCAATATCTTCGCCGGTATTCAGAACGCCTTTGCCTCCAAGATACTTGTCGATGGCCTTTGCCGCATTTTTACCGTCGGCAATAGCCTTAATGACCGTGTCCGAGCCCCGTACAACATCCCCGCCTGCAAATACACCTCTCATCTTTGTCATCAACGTATCCCGGTCTGTGACAAATGTTCCCCACTGAGTAACCTCTACCTCATCCCTGTTAATAAACGGAAGATCGGAATACTGACTGACAGCCGGGATCACCAGATCCACCTTCAGTTGAAACTCCGATCCCGGTATAGGCTTTGGTTTTCTGCGCCCGCTATTATCAAAGTCCTTCAGTTCCATTCGGACACATTCGATTTCCCTGACTCTGTCCTTTCCAATAAAGCTTAACGGCGCCACCAGAGGAATTATTCGGATGCCTTCTTCCTCTGCGTCCCTTATCTCTCTGCTGTCAGCAGGCATATCCTCCATGCACCGTCTGTAAAGAACTGTAACTTCTTTTGCCCCAAGCCTTAATGCTGTTCTTGCAGCGTCAATTGCCGTATTACCGCCTCCGATGACCGCTACGGAGCCTCCGATTTTTACATCGTGCTTCAGATTGACGTCTCTGAGAAAATCCAGTCCGTGATATACTCCTTTCAAATCCTCTCCAGGAATACGGATCTGATTGGAAAATTGTGTCCCCGTTGCTATATAAAGCGCATCATGGCTGCTCTTCAGTTGGTAGAAGGTGATATCGGAGCCTATTTCGGTATTAAGATGGATCTTGACGCCAACCTGTTCAATCATTCTGATTTCATGCTGCAGTACTTCGTTAGGCAACCGGTATTCAGGAATTCCAAAGGCTAAAACACCGCCTGCTATAGGCTGAGATTCATAAACATCCACCTCATAGCCAAGTCTTGCCAGATAATATCCGCAGGTCAGTCCGGATGGTCCGGCACCGATAATTGCGACACTCTTTCCCTTCTTTGGAAATACCAGATCCAGATAAGGCATTTCATTTTTCAGCACATAGTCCGCTACATACCGTTTCAGGTCGGCTATGGCAACTGGTTCGTCCAACTGGCCTCTTCTGCATTTGCTTTCACACTCATGGGTGCATACCCTGCCGCACACAGCAGGAAAAGGATTTTCCTTTCTGATAAGATTATACGCATCTCTCAATCTCCCAGCAGCTACCAGCGAGACATAACCGGGAACATTAACACCCGCCGGACAGGCGTTCTGGCAAGGTGAAATAAACAGATCAGCACATACCCCGGCTCTGCAGTACTTGTATTTAATATGCTCCTCGTACTCTTCTCTGAAATTATGAATCATGCTAAGCACAGGATTCGGCGCAGTTTGACCAAGTCCGCATACGGCAGCTTCCTTAATCATTTCGCCAAGCTCCTCCAGCGTTTCAATATCTCCTTCTTCGCCCTGTCCTTTCGTGATTCTTTCAAGGATTTCCAACATCCGTTTCGTGCCCAGCCTGCAAGGTACACACTTTCCACAGGATTCCTCCTGTATGAATTCCATAAAAAATCGTGCCATATCCACCATACAGGTGTCCTCATCCATGGTAATCAAGCCACCGGAGCCCATAATCGCGCCGAGCTTCACAAGAGAATCATAGTCCATCGGCGTATTTAAGTGGTCTCTGGTGATGCAGCCTCCGGAAGGTCCACCGGTCTGAGCGGCTTTAAACTCCTTATTTTTTCGTATGCCTCCACCGATATTAAAAACAATTTCCCCCAGTGTTGTGCCCATAGGTACTTCCACAATTCCTGTATTATTGATAGCACCGGCCAGAGCAAAAACCTTTGTTCCTTTGCTGTTTTCTGTTCCAAAACGGGAAAACCAGCTGCTGCCTTTCAGAATGATCGGTGGAATGTTTGCATAGGTCTCTACATTGCTGATAATCGTCGGCTTTCCAAATAGGCCCCGCTGGAACGGAAATGGAGGCTTTTGACGAGGTTCTCCGCGTTCCCCCTCAATCGATGCCATCAGCGCGGTTTCTTCTCCGCAGACAAAAGCACCTGCCCCAATTCGGATCTCCAGATCGAATGAGAAGCCTGTACCCAGTATATGATCGCCGAGGAGTCCGGCCTTCCTTGCCTTTTGGATTGCCAGATCAAGTCTTTCCACAGCCAGCGGATATTCTGCACGGACATAAACATAACCATTCGCAGCACCAATCGCATAACCGCTGATCAGCATCCCTTCAATGATGCTGTGGGGGTCGCCTTCAAGAATACTTCTGTCCATAAAAGCCCCGGGATCACCCTCATCCGCATTACAAACCAGATATTTTACCGGTCCTGGAGCTTTCATACCTGATTCCAGCTTCACTCCGGTGGGAAAGCCTGCACCGCCTCTCCCTTTCAAACCTGCCTTTTTCACCTCGTCAACTACCTGCTGTGGTGTATACTCCTTCAATACTTTTGCAATGGCCATATACCCATCCTTTGCAATGTACTGCTCCATGGAAGCAAAATCAATAGTACCACAGTTTCTCAGCGCTATTTTCACCTGATTTTTAAAGTAGTCAATATCCTCAATATATGGCACGTTCACATTCTTCCTCGGATCAAAATAGGTTTTATCTGATATGATACTGCCATTGACCAGATGTGCTTCCACGATAGACGGGATGTCCTGCGGTGTCAGCTTTGTATAGATAACACCTTTTCCCCGCAATAGATCTCCAAACTCCTTTAAAGTATGAATGATCATCACTGGTCCCAGGTCACAAGTACCGATACAACCGGTTTCAGCCACAATTACCTTTTCTGTCAGCAGCCTTTCTTCCAGGCATTTGATCAATGCATCCTTTACCTCCTGGCAATTGGAAGAAATGCACCCGGCACCGGAGCAAACCAGTATTTCAAAATCTATGTTTTTCAGGTTTTCATCATAGCACTCTTTTATCTTAAAGAGGTCATCCGTTTGATCAATTTTTGTTTTCAGCGGCATGCTTTCCACCTCCCCCATAGGTATTGAGAATGCTTCTGAGCTTATCAGGATTGACCTGTTTATAAACCCTGTCGTTGATCGTCATAGCCGGTGCCAGCCCACAAGCCCCGATACACCGCATGACTTCCAATGAAAACTTTCCGTCCCTGGTTGTGCCTCCTACGTCTACATCCAGTATCTCCTTCAGCTTGTCAATGATCTTCTTTCCGCCCCTTACATAGCAGGCTGTACCCAGACAGACCCGTATGGTATTTTCACCTTTTGGCTGCGTTGAGAAAAAAGAGTAGAAGGTAACTACGCCGCTGACCTCAGACAGTGGTTTCTCAAGCTTTTCTGCAATGAATTGCTGGACCTGGAGAGGCAGATATCCATAAATGCCCTGTGCCATGTGTAATATTTGTATCAGACTGCCCTCTTTGTCTCTGTAGTCCTCGATGACTGCAGCAATTCTTGCAAGCTTTTCCTGGTCTGTCTCTTTTCTGCACGCGCATGCTTTCGTCTGAACACCCATAAAAACCCTCCTCGCAGATAACATGAATCGAATTGGGAATATCGCCATACAAATGCTTACATTGGTGTTTTTTTAACAATTCCTTGTAAATGTTGATTCTTCTCGAAAGTTGATTTTTGCTAAAGTTAATTTTTCGGAAAACAATCGGTGTAAAACCATGCTGCAATCTGTGCGGTACAACATGATGCTGTTCGAAAGCCGTTCAAAGAAGTGGAATATAAAGATTTAAATCGATCGTTATTTTTGTTAATTTATTAACTATTGTTTGGATTTAAGTACATTATAACATGCACTTCCATTATTTACAACCCATAAAATAAATATTTCACAATCTCATGTATTCATTTTAGTACATGGTTTCAATTATTTATCGGGAAAACTCTGGTTTTGATTTCATTCATCCGCAGTTCATGGCCCTTGTTCAATACCCCTTATCCTTCATCTCTCTTGCGATTTCAGCAAATACAGGCGCCGCAGTTTTACCGCCATACTGTCCATTCTCTACAAAAACAGCTATGGCGTATTTGGGATCGGCAACCGGAAAATATCCCGCGAACCATGCATGTACCACATCCGCAGAACCGGTTTCAGCGCTGCCTGTTTTTCCACCTGCACCGCCATAATACTCCATTCCAGCATCCATTCCTGTCCCGTATATCGTGACAGCTTCCATGAGTTCTTTGATCCTGTCTGCCGTGCTTTTCCCAATGATCCGCTGTCCTTGTTTTACCCGGATATCAGCAACCACCCGGCCTTCATGATCTATAACCGAATCTACTATATTGATCCGATTCTTTATTCCTCCGTTGGCAACAGTTGCAACCATGTCGGCAACCTGTAATGGAGTTGCCAGCAGTACACCTTGTCCGATTGACAGATTAGCGATATCCGCCTTACTGTAGTAGCTGTTGATACCAGGCAAACTTCCTTTGGCCTCACTGATGCCTTGCCCCGCTACCCCTGTTTCTGCACCTAGCCCGAATTTTTGAGCCATACGGATCAGATTCCTGTAACCGATTCTCTGACATAATTCAATGAAATAAGCATTACATGATTTTGCAAATGCTTGTTCAAGATTTACCTCACCATGTCCGCCATCAAAGTAGGAAGAGCATTTAAAAATCAGGCCATTAATTTGAACGGAACCTTCACAGAAATAGGTATCATCATGCAGACTGTCCCCGAAAGGGCTATCCCCGTACAGATTGCCGCTGTCAAGGCTTTCATTTTCTGTGCTTTCATCCTGAAATGTAATATTATTTTCATACAGAGCGGCCACATCAATGATTTTAAATACGGACCCAAGATTATAAGCAGCGGTTGCTTTATTGAAGAGCTCATTATGACTGCTGCCCAGATATTCCTCAACCGCATACTGATCATAATCAGGCTTGCTGGCCATCGCCAGTATATCCCCGGTTGCAATATCCTCTACAACTACTGCACCCGATATTCCGTTTTCATCCATTGTACTCTCAACAATCTTCTGAATATGGTAATCCAATGTCAGCCTCACATTCAGCTTTTGATCGGTGCCCCATCTTTTTACCCTGTAGCCCATGCCTTTTATGGGATTCTTAGCGGCATCCACCACAGTTCCAAGCTCAAATAGATAATTATCACGAAGTTCACGGTCATACATCTTTTCAATGCCTGCCTGCCCAACCTGATCCTTTTTGCTTAAATACCCGATGACATGCTTTGCCAGTGTTCCGTTATCGTACCGGTTCAATGAATGCAATATCGAAACCCATTCCGGCTTCATCTCCAGAATTGCCTTGCTTCCTGCTTCATTTGTCTCAATGGTAGTTGCCTTGCTCTTTGATGTCAGCTGATTGATAATATCCGGGCTGATGCCGAGTGCTGTGCTGACTTTCTCCCGTTCGCTTTGCAGCTTAGGCATATACGCCGGTTTGATAACAGCTTCATATTTCTCATCCCGGTTCGTAAAAGGTATACCGTTTCTGTCAAGAATATTACCTCTAAACGACTCAACGTTGCTGCTGGATAGCCTTTGGCGGAAGGCTGACTCTGCCAGTGGCCTGTTTGAAAAGAAATAGATAAAAGCTATTCTTATTGATATGCAAATAAATAGTGTAAAAAAAATACCGGTTATGATATGAGCTCTTTTTTTAAACAAATAAAAACCCCTTTCAACAAACTAATCTAAATTCTTTCCGTTGAAAGGGGTTCATATACAGTTTACTGTACTTTACTTTCACTATTATCAAAGTCCTGACCCGATCTTCATCACATGAATGGGCTTGAAAAATGCGGTTAATCTTTTCCCTTGCGCCGGAGCATCGTATAGGGCTCCACCGGTCTGTCCACCGGCATGTATACTGTCATCTGAGGATGGGGTGCTACTTCAATTTCCTCTCCATCGCCATTTCTCATGGAATGCACTTTCTGAATAAAGTAAGGCCCGACGGGAGAAACCACCTCAAGCTCTTCCCCCACTGCGAACCGGTTGCGCTGCTCGATTGTCGCAATCCCGGAATCGACATCGTAGGCAGTGACCAGTCCGACAAAATCATACTCCCGTATATACGAACCGGACTCATATATCTGTTCCTTACCGGTCGGCTTTCCTAAATAGAACCCCGTAGTGTATTCCCTATGGCTGGCCTTTGACATTTCTTCCAGCCATTCTCCATTATAGCTATAGTTCTCCGGATCGGCAATATACGCATCCAACGCCTCACGGTAGGATTTAACCACTGTAGCTACATAATAGGAGCTTTTCATCCTGCCTTCAATTTTCAGACTGGTTATACCGCTCTCAATGATCTCCGGAATATGTTCAATCAGGCAGAGATCCTTTGAATTAAAGATATAGGTGCCACGTTCATTTTCAAACACCGGCATATACTCACCGGGCCTTTTTTCTTCTACCAGATGGTACTTCCATCTGCAGGGATGAGCACAGAGGCCGCGGTTGGAATCCCGGTCCGCCATATAATTACTGAGCAGGCAACGGCCGGAGTAGGAAATGCACATGGAACCGTGGACAAACATCTCCAGTTCCAGATCCGCAGGGACATTTCTCCGGATCTCGCTAATTTCCTGAAGGGATAATTCTCTTGCAAGTATTACCCTCTTTACACCCATTCTATGCCAGAAGGAAGCACTTCTCCAATTGGTATTGTTGGCCTGGGTGCTCAGGTGGAGCTCCATTTCAGGAGCTTCCTGCCTCAGCATGTCAAAAATGCCCGGGTCGGAGAAAATAACGGCATCCACTCCTGCATCCCGTACCTGCCGTATATAGTCAGGCATATTTTCAAAGTCTTCATTATGGGGAATAATATTCATGGTCATATAGACCTTCTTGCCTCTGTCATGAGCGAAAGCGATACCTTCCGCCAAATCCTCCGCACTGAAATTACCGGCAGATGCTCTCAGCCCGAATTCTTCACCGCCCAGATAAACTGCGTCTGCTCCATAGATAACTGCCATTTTTAGTTTTTCCAGATTACCTGCGGGAGCCAGAAGTTCTACTTTATTTTGAATTTTATCCACTTCTTTCATATTTTCAATCATCAGTCTTCCAACCTTTCCGTCCGCTTATATGAAAGTGCTACGCCATCACCGACAGGCAGAATGCTCGTATCCAACCACGGATCCTCACATATACTGTCAAGGTATGTACGCATCCTGTTTACAATGGTTTTCTTTCTTCTGACAATCAAATCGTTGCTTGCTACCATTCCTTTAAAAAGCACATTGTCCGATACAAGAAGGCCGCCTGGCTTCAACATCCTCAGACACTCCGGCAGAAATTCAGGGTATTGCCCCTTAGCAGCGTCTAAAAAAATCATGTCATATTGCTTGTCGAGACATTGAAGAACCTCTTGTGCATCTCCTGCTATCACGCTGATTACATTCTCAAGCCCGGCTTTTTTTATATTTTCCCGTGCTTTTAAAAGCATGGCCTCATGGCGTTCGATCGTATCAATTCTTCCTCCGGGTGCAAGAACACCGGCAAGAAGGATTGCAGAATACCCAATCGCGGTCCCAACCTCCAGTATGCGGACGGGCTTTATCATTTTGCCCAGGACAACAAGCAATCTGGCAACTTCCGGAGTAATAACAGGTACATGATGATCCCTTGCATATTGTTCCAGCTCCGTAAGTATCCCGGTGCTTGGTCTGAATCTGCTCCGTATATAGTCATTGATAAAATCCTGATTGACCATTCATTATCCTTTCCTAAGCTCTGCTTTTTACTTCACCGACACAGTCCGCGCATTAAAAGAGGCTGTTCCGTAATACCAAAACAGCCCCTCAACATCACTTCACTCCGTATTTCTTTATTGCCGCCTGATGCTCCTTAAAAGTTCTCGAAAACTGATGACTGCCGGTTCCATCGTTCTTGGCCACATAATATAAATAATTCGTGTTCTCCGGATACAACGCAGCCTTAATGGATGCTTCACCCGGGCAGCAAATGGGTCCGGGCGGAAGTCCCTCGTACAGGTAAGTGTTATATGGGTCGTCTATCTCAAGATCCGCATATAGGACACGGTCTTTATATTCCCCTGTTTTCTTTAATAAAATATACTGTATGGTAGCATCCACCTGAAGCTTTCTAAGGGTCTTATCCTTATTGGACAGCCTGTTGTACAATACTCCCGCTATCAGATAGCGGTCATCCGGATCGCTGGCCTCCCTTTCAATAATGGATGCCAACGTAATGATTTTGTCCATCGTCATCTCATAATCAAGAAGCTTCATTTTTTCCACATAATCCGATTTAAACTTTCTTTCAAAATTGTCCAGCATCTTGATAATGACTTCCCTGTCACTTACATTTCTATCAAATTCATATGTATCAGGGAACAGATAGCCTTCAAGTCTGTACTCTCTATCAGGAATACTCTTCAGGAAAGAATAATCAAATTCCTCTGTGTTGGCAGCCTTTATAAAACTGTCTTTATTTTTGATGATCTGCTTGTTATACAGGATGTCAACCACTTGTCTGAACGTCTTACCCTCCGGTATGGTTACCTTTCTGGTAGCAGCAGAGCTGGAAAGCACCCTCATCATTTCATCATAACTTAATTCACTGCTTACAATATGGGTACCCGACTGATACGTCCAATCATATCCATTGATTTTTGAAAGCAGCTTGAATATTGTTTCATTTTCAATCAAGCCCTTCTCAAAAAGCTGTGCGGCAATCTTTGACGTATTGGAGCCCTTCTCGATCACAAATTCAACAGCTTTTGCTTCATCTACAACGATTGGCTCATTTTTGCTGGCATCCGTATGATTTTTCATTACATAATCATAGGCAGAGACAAACCCTATGACTGCCACAGCTGCAAACAACAGCAAAGCAAGCAGCCAAGAGACAGCTTTCATTCCTCTTCTTCTCCTGTTCTTTTTAGGAGTCTTTGTAACAGGACCCTTCGTATTGGAAGCCTTCGTATTTTGATCGATCATAGAGTCACCACCCGCTCTTTTTTTGCCGTAAAACAGCAATAACTATTATTGCTTACTTCTGATCTTTGCCCTTTGTTCCGTATTCAGTATTCTTTTTCGGATTCTCATCGTTTTCGGAGTAATTTCTACCAGCTCGTCGTCTGAAATAAATTCCAACGCCTGTTCCAGACTCAGATTTCTGGGAGGAGTCAACCGCAGTGCTTCATCTGAACCGGAGGCCCTCATATTTGTGACATGCTTTCTCTTGCAGACATTCACCACAATATCATCGTTTCTGGCATTTTCTCCGACCACCATACCCTCATAGACCTTGGCACCGGGAGATATAAATAAAATGCCTCTTTCCTGTGCATTGTACAGGCCGTAAGTTACTGCCTCTCCGTCTTCCCAGGCAACCAGCGAACCCCTTGCTCTGCTTGTTATCTCACCTTTATAGGGTTCGTGTCCATTGAATATATGGTTCATTATACCATTGCCCTTGGTATCCGTCAAAAACTCTGAGCGGTAACCGATCAAGCCTCTGGCCGGAATTTTAAACTCAAGTCTCATGTAACCTTCTGTAGCAGAGTGCATATTCACCATTTCAGCTTTCCGGGTGCCCAGCTTTTCCATGACAACGCCCATGAATTCCTCAGGTACATCGATCATAAGCAGTTCGATGGGCTCGTATTCAACGCCGTCCATTTCCTTCATAATGACCTTAGGCTTGGATACCTGGAACTCATACCCCTGCCTCCTCATCGTCTCAATAAGAATGGAAAGGTGAAGCTCGCCTCTGCCTGATATAAGGAACGAATCCGGACTTTCCGTCTCCTCAATCCGCATGCTTACATTCGTCTCAAGCTCCTTGAAAAGTCGGTCGCGAAGATGTCTTGAGGTCACATAGGTGCCTTCTCTGCCTGCCAATGGGCTGTTGTTTACGCTGAAGGTCATATTAATGGTTGGTTCATCAATATTGATAAAAGGCAATGCTTCAGGTGTGTCAACATCACAGATCGTCTCGCCGATATTGATCTCGGCAAAACCTGCAACTGCAACAATATCTCCAAGAGATGCTTCAGGTGCCTCAGCTCTTCTGAGCCCTTCGAATTTATAAAGCTTGCTGATTTTCCCTGTCTGCATCTTTCCGTCTTTTTTACAAACAACGGTTTGCTGACCGGATTTAACACTGCCCCTGTCAATTCGTCCGATGGCTATTCGGCCTACATATTCATCGTAGTCGATGTTGGAAACCAATAGTTGGAGAGGTTTATCCGGTTCACCGGCGGGAGCCGGTACATACTTCATGATACAGGCCATCAACGGTTCCAGGTTCTTCTTTTCATCCTGCGGATCCTGCACTGCATATCCGTCCCTTGACGAGGCATAAATCACAGGGAATTCCAGCTGCTCATCATCTGCGCCCAATTCAATAAACAGCTCCAGTACTTCATCAACAACTTCAGCCGGCCTTGCCTCCGGTCTATCAATCTTATTTACGACGACGATGGGTTTTAAATTAAGTTGCAAAGCTTTGCGCAAAACAAATCTTGTCTGAGGCATCGGACCCTCAAATGCATCGACAAGCAGCAGCACGCCATCCACCATCTTTAGAACACGCTCAACCTCACCGCCGAAATCCGCGTGTCCAGGTGTATCCACGATATTAATTTTCGTCCCTTTGTACTGCACTGCTGTGTTTTTTGCCAGTATGGTAATGCCTCGTTCTCTCTCCAGGTCGTTGGAATCCATGACCCTTTCCTGTACCTGCTCGTTCTCCCTGAAAATACCGCTTTGTCGCAGCATTCCGTCAACCAGTGTTGTTTTTCCATGATCTACATGTGCAATAATTGCAATGTTTCTGATATCTTCTCTTTTCGTTGCCACTGTGTTCCCCTTCCAGTCCTCATAAACAAGTCATACTATTTGACTTATAAACGTAAAATAAAGTTGCATTTTCCCTAGTTTTATTATAGACGTGTAATAGCGCCCAAATACAACACTTTATTTTAATGTATACAGCAAATAATGTCAACCTCTCCGAAAACGCTGCTGGAAAGTCTCTTCGAAAATACTGCTGGAAAGTCTAAAAAGTCTCCCTGGAGGATGATGGTTACTCATATGTGGCAGCAGTTTCCTTCAGCATTTCGCCAAAGCCTGTGCCATCGATGAGCTTTATGAATATCGAGACAATGTCCTCATCGAATTGTGTGCCTGAGCCGTTAATCAACTGCTGCCTCGCTTCTTCAAGATTTAGCTTCGATCGGTAAAGCCGGTCGGACATCATGGCATCAAATGCATCGGACACTGATATAATTCTTGCCGACAATGGTATTTCATCTTTTTTTAAACCATCCGGGTAACCCGTTCCATCCACTCTTTCATGGTGACATTTCACTATTGGAACCACATCCTTAAACATGGAGACCGCCGATAAAATTCGAGCTCCCTTAATTGGATGCTTTTGTATCTCCAATAGCTCCCTGTCGTCAAGCCTGTCGGTTTTCAGTAAAATGTCGTCCGCTGTTCCAATCTTCCCGATATCATGAAAGACACCGCTGATTCGGAGAGTTTCAAGCTCGTGTGCTGTCATTCCTGCAGCTTCACCGATTCTGACGGCATAATAGGCAACGCGGTCAGAATGGCCTCTGGTATAAATATCCTTTGCATCAACGGCCTGCCTTAATGCTTCAATTGTATCCATATATCTAAGTTTGAGCAGGTCATATGTTTTATTGAGTTCATCATTTTTCATATTGACCAGTGAATGAAGAAAGGCATTGTTAATTGAAGATGCCGCCTGATTCGAGTAGATCTCCAACAGCTTCAGGCCATCCTCAATATTTGTACTTTCAACAAATATAACGCCAATGGTCTGATGAAATTCGTTGATCAACGGTAATATCACACTCTGTTCCAGCTTAACCACCTGCCGGGATATCCTTGAATATCCGATGTGTTCCATGAGATTCGGGCTCAGCATCTCCATAAAACAGTCAATCTCCGCCTTATACTTACCAATACCTTTAAATATACTTTTGTTACCGGCAATAATATCCGTAGTATCATCAACTAAAATAAACGCGTTCTCACTATCCACCAAAGGCATGATTTCTGACAGTATATCCTGCAATATGGAATCGATAGGCTGGAGCGAATAAATCTTCGGCACAGCTTCTAGTATTTTGTTAAGACCGTCTCTGAATTTCTTGATAGTCCGCATCTGCGAGATGGATTTGATTCCCGATTCTACAAGTAATAACAGCTGGTCAAATCGGTCACTCTTTTCGCAATAACCCTGAATATCCAGAGCCTTGATAGTTTCAAGAGGCGGTGCCAGATCCTTATGTCCTGTTAGCAGTAAAATGTACAATTCACTATTAAACTCCCGGATTGTCTGCACCACCTTGTCGCCATGAATAGGATACATCAGAAAATCCAGAATCATCAAATCAAAATGTTCCGTCTTTACTCTTTCAATAGCCTCCAGCGGATCCACCAATCCGGTAAAGTCATAACCGCTCCGCTTCAAAACAACGGACAGAGAGTCAATAATGCCTATCTCGTCGTCCACGACAAGGATTCTGTAGTTTGACCTGGTTGCTTGTGCTTTTCTCCGCATCTATTCTGCCTCCTGTCTGTTGTATGCTATACACGGTATGGATATAAAAAAGGTAGTTCCATGTCCTTCCTTCGATACAAAAGACATGTTCCCGCCAAATCGGCCTTTAATGGTGGAATATGACATGTATAAACCCAGTCCTGTACCTTTTTTGCCTTTCGTAGTAACCATTTCCTTAAACAATCTATCCGCAATTTGCTTTGGAATACCCTTCCCTTGATCTTTAAATATAAATTCAACATTATCACCACTACGTGTAATTTTCAAGTCAATTGACCCATTTTCGCCTTCGTATGCTTGCATGGCATTGATGATGATGTTATCGAAAACCTGTACCAGATTGGTAATCTCCCCTTTGATTTCGGTACTCTTATCAATATTCATTTCAGTCTTTAAAATACAGTGGTATTTCTTCAGTTCATGTTTCATCAACAGATCTACCCTTTTGATGAGTTCATCTACTGTAAATTTGCTTGTTACAGATGCATTCATCTGAACAGCTTGTCCCTTAACTGCCGATATCACATCCGACATATACCCGCAATAGGGCTTCATCCTGTCCAACCAGGACATCATTTCTCTGGCGATTTCCTTGTGATCCTGTTCGGTAACACTTTTATCATCAATTGAATCTCTGTATTCGAATGTCAGATCCCTAAGTGCCTCTATACCTCCGGATATCGACATGATCGGCGTCTTCAGATTATGTGCAATTCCACCGATCAATTGCCCCAGCGACGCAAGACGCTCCTGTTCGAGGAGGATTTCCTGGTTTTCCTTTAATGCCTTCAGATTCATCTTATGCTCTGTAATATCTTTAAGCAGGATGATAATGCCAATCAAACTGGATTTTCCTTTGCGCTCTACAAGCTTTTCCTTATTATAGCTCTTCTTATCTTCAGAAAAAATAGGGGTTATTTCAACTGTGAAATATTTATTGAAATCACTGGATACTATTTGCTTTTCAAACAGCACAGATTCTTTATTTCCCACTGCTTTTCTTAAGTAACCGGCGAGCAACGCTGAATCTATGCCTGGTACATTGTTTTCCACCAATACATCAATGATATTATCTTTCCTCTTAAAATCCGCTATTTTACTGAAATTACTTAAAAATGTTTCGTTATAATCAATAATATTGAAATCTTCATCAATCACAATAAAACCGTCGGATATGATATCCACTATTCTCTGCAGAGCAATTGGAACGACATTTAAAAAATCAAACTTAAAAATTGCAAGTGCATAACAGATAATTGCAAAAGTAAAAGTTATCGGGGTAATATCATATTGGGAAAACATTTTCAAATATTCAATATCAAGAAAGCTTCCCATTATCCACACGACATCAAGAACGAGAGGTAGTACAGTACCTGCGATAATAAGCAAAGCCTGCTTGGAAAAGAAACCTGCATTCTTTATAGAGAAGGACAAGAGCTTACCAATCCCAATCAATACGCACCCATATAGCCATAAAATGTGTACCAGGAAATACGGTCCATATATGTATTCCGAGCTTGTAAGGTACTCTTTATAAAAAAGATTATGGCTGCTGTTCGTCCATAAAACAATGTTTGTTAGCACCGGTATAACAAATAAAAACAAATACTTTCTCTCAAAAGAAAAATCCCGTTTTGCAAAAGCCAATCCAAACAAAAGAAAAAACACAGGAAAAAAAGATGCGCCTAAAAATATGATATATACAAAAGAAATCGTATTATAATACTGAAAAAAAATCTCCAGCGTGAGCATCAAAATATAGCCAATGTTTGTAATGCCAATGCTTAGAATTGCATATTCAAAAAAAGCATGTATCGTTTTTTTACTTTTCACACTTTTATTTAGGTAAACTTCCAGTAAAGCAAGTAAAACGGTAGTAATACAAACCAGAATCAGATATACTTTATTCGTCATTCCTAATCTCCTGAAGAATTATGATCTGCATAATTCTTTGACACTCGGTTTTAAGTACATATCTTTTACTGTTATTTCATATCCCTTTTTTTCTGCTTCTAATAAAACCTTAATAAGCAAAAGCGAGTCTCCGCCATTTTCAAAAAAGTTATGTTCGATACTCAGATCGTCAATTCCCAGTACACTCCGCCAAACTTTGAGAAGTTCCTTTTCTTTTTCACTTGCAGGAGGAGTGTAATTATTCTTTGCAGGACTCATTATCAGATTTGGTAAATTGTCCTTATTTACCTTTCCATTCTTCGTCAACTGTATTTTTTCTACTTGCATATAATACTTCGGAATCATATAAATAGGCAAATGCTTTTTTAGGGTGCTTTTCAATGAATCGATATCAACTACTTCATCCGAAGTGAAATATGCCACCAAATCAGTATTTCCGTTTGGAAACTTTCTCGTTATGACAACACATTCCCGTATTCCGGCATGCTTTAATAAGCATTTCTCTACCTCCTCCAGTTCAACCCTGTAACCTCTTATCTTTACCTGATTGTCATTCCTGCCGAGAAATTCTATGTTACCGTCATGTATCCACCGACCTACGTCTCCGGTTTGATAACATCTGATTTTTGTTTTGCCCATCTCAATGGTTTTAAACCTTCTCATTGTCAGATCTGTCTTATTCGCGTATCCTCTGCCTACGTTGTCACCGGCAATATAGATTTCTCCATAAATACCGATTGGCTGTACATGATGCAAGCTATCCAGAATATATATTTGTGTGTTTGAAATGGGCTTCCCTATATAAGGGATATCCTTCAGCATTGTGTTTTTGTCCATAGAATATGTTGTCACCACATGGGTTTCGGCAGGACCATAATGATTATGCAGGCTGATATTCCTATTTTTGAAAAAATCCTTGGCATATTCATTTAGTGTTAGTTTTTCTCCAGCTACAATAATATGCTTCACACTTTCAGGAATCAACTCCAAATAATCCTTCTGACTTGCCAAAAACTTAAAAAATGCAGTAGGCAAAAACATGACACTAATATTTTGTACCCTAATAAATTCGCACATACTGTTAACCCGGTTCTTGTCCCGATCACTCAGGATTGCCAATGTGCCACCAGTAAGCAGCGCAGAAAATATTTCCTGCGAACATACATCAAAGCTCATTGAAGCAAATTGCATGGTTCTTTCCTTAAAATTGATCCCTGTCTTTGTGTACTGAAAATGTATTAAGTTTGCCATGTTCCTGTGCTCGAGCATTACGCCTTTAGGCTGTCCTGTAGAACCAGAAGTATATACTACATAAAGCAAATCACTGGATTTATTCAAATTCGTGAGGTTAAAACAAGAAACGCCATCATCAAAACCGGAAAAACACTCATTTATATAGATCATATCATCAAAAGAAGCTTGCCTGTTAAGAGCAGTTGAGGTCAGTAGCAGCTTCATACCGCTGTCCTCAAGCATATATCTGATCCGTTCCTCCGGGTAACCGGGATCGACAGGTAGATAGGCTCCACCTGCTTTTAGGATAGCAAGAATCCCGACAACCAATTCCAATGATCGATTCACCATAATTCCGACAATTACACCGGGTTCTACACCTTTATCCCTGAGTAATGCTGCAAGTTGATTCGCTCTCGTATTAAGCCTGGAGTATGTCAATTCCTTATTCTCAAATACAACAGCAATATCATCCGGTGTTTTTGCTGCCTGTTCTTCAAACAATTGATGTATGGTCTTATCTCGGGGATAGTCCGCCTGTGTACTATTAAATTCATATAAGATTTTATTCTTTTCCTCTTCACTTAATATTTCTATTTCGGATATTGGTTTTTGGAGGTTGTCTGACACGTCCTTCAAAATATTCAAAAAATGATCCTTTAGTCGTAATATAGAATACTCTTCAAAAAGATCTGTGCAATATTCCAATCCAAATTCTAATTCATTGTTTTTTTCTGCTGCCAGCAGGGATAAATCAAATTTCGATTTGTGACTATCAACTTTACACTGCTTCATAGAAAGGCCATCCAGCTGAATATCCGGTATATCCGTATTCTGCATCGAAAACAGGATATCAAACAGCGGATTTCTGTTAAGCTCTCTCTGTACGCTGAGTTTGTCTACCAAATTTTCATATTGATAATCCTGATTCTCCAGTCCCTTTAATATCGTTTCTTTTACTGCCTCTAAATACTCGCTGAATTTGCAGTTACTTTTAGGACTCGTTCTGATTGGCAGCGTATTGACAAACATACCTGCAATGTTTTTTACATCCTCATGATTTCTGCCGGATACGGGAATTCCAACAACAATATCCTCCTGACTGGAGTATCGGTGCAACAAAACATTAAAAGCAGCATAAAGCAGCATAAACAGTGTTGTGTTTGTTATGCCGCAAATGCTTTTTAGTCTGTCCGTTTGAATAGAGTCCAGTTTAAAATAGTACCATCTTCCATGAAAGCTTTGTACTGCGGGCCTTGGATGATCTGTCGGCATATTCAGCACCGGTATTCCATCGCTAAATTGTTGCTTCCAGTATTCTTCCTGCTTCTTTATTGCATTCGACACTAAGTATTTATTTTGCCAATTTGCAAAGTCCTTATATTGGATTCGCAACGGTCTCAATGCACTGCCCCGGTATAAAGCCTGAATTTCTTTAATCAATATACCGAAAGACGCTCCGTCAATAATAATATGATGGACATCTAACAAAAGAATATGACGTTCCTTAGCAACCTCCAGCAACGATGCTCTTATTAATGGCGGTTTGCGTAAATCAAAGGGCTGGATGAATTCATCCGTCACCTTAAGTACGTCTTCTTCCTTTACTTTTGCAAATGGAATTTTAAAGTCTACATCGTCATATACAATTTGAACCGGTCCCGATTCAATCATCTCAAATCCGGTTCTCATAATTTCATGTCTGTTTACAAATTGTTGGAAAGCGGATTCCAACTTGTTTCTATCCAGTTTCCCTTCAATGAGAATTCTATGACATTCATTATATACTGTAGAATGACCTTCCATCTTATTGAGTATATACATTCTTTTCTGTGCAGAAGAAAGATCATAATACGCTTTGGGTTCAACGGGTTCTATATGCTCCTCCTTTTTACTGCTTGACCCCGCAATAATCTGTGCAAGCTTTTTAATGGTACCCGATCTGAAAACATCCTTTAAGGCCAGCTCTACGCCAAATTCTTTCCTGATGTTTGATAGGAGAATAACAGCACTCAACGAGTCACCACCAAGCTTAAAAAAATCATCCTCTATCTCAATCTTGTCTGTTTTTAATAACCTTTTCCAAATGTGCAGGAGTTTTTCCTGTTTCCCATTTTCAGTAGTATTAAATCCGGACAAAGTCGCATCAGAACAATACCCGTAAGAAATTTGCAGTAGTTTTTCTGCCGTCAAATATTTGAGTGGCAGGATATATTCCTTGTGACGTATATGCTCATATGATTCCACATTGTAATCCGGATCATATTGCGGCAGGAAGCTGCTGCTATGAGTCTTTGCGGTCTCTCCTGCCTTGTGTTCCAAACACACATTTCCTTTATATAATCCGTCTGCATTAGCATCTGCAAACTTCTTATTATAATAAAACTCAACACCCTCTACTTTCTTTTTCAGCTCTTCTGTTTTTATGCAGTACAACTGCCGCTTATCCGCTTCCATCAGAAGTTCCCACTTATTGAGAATAATAAATTCATAAGTGGGTTTATTTTTTTCCGTTGATACAAAAGCGGCCTCTATCCTCTCTCGTTTTCTCTCGCGGGCAAATCTTCCGATTCCTGCGAGCATAACATTTTCCACATTTCTGCCAAATATTCTGCAGCTCATCAGGAATGTATCAATGAAGATCTTTTCCCGGTCATCATACAAAAGGACAAGTCCGATGATGCCATAATCCCCAAATCTATCAGACGCTTCAACGACAAAGCCTGTATAGGATTTATTCTCTAATAAAAGAGTCAATTCTTCTTCACTTCTTCTGATCGTGCTCAGATTAAACTGATTTGTACGATGTGTCAGCTGTGCCGCTCTTTCAATTTCATCGTCTGTAATAACCCTCATGCTGACTTTCAAATGGAGACTGTGCATAAATTGCTTAAAGGTACTATTTGCATTTTGTAGCGTTTTTCTTTTTGCCTCTGCCTCATACATCTCATTCCTTAGAATATCTTCATTGGTTATCCTCACCTTGTCAAAGGCCCAAACATGTTTCAGAAACAGTGGTATGTATTCATTTACATACGGTAACTGCAAAGTTAATACCTCAGGGCAGCTTTCCGCCATTTTGGAGCATTCCAGCGGATTATCATCCACGAAAATGAAGCTGTCCAAGCCGAGATTTAAATCCTCTGCAATCTCTTTAATATTTATGCTTTTTTCTTTCCAGTTGATTTTCCATGAAATAAAATGTTTTTTCTCTAAAATCATTCCGGGGTTCTTTTCAAAGACTTCAAGAACATCCTTCTCATTGTTTTTACTGCAAACTGCAAGCAAAAATCCTTCCTGATATTTCTGAAGCATAAACTGCTGCAGCTGCCGGTAAGGTTCGGTTATATGGACACCAAGAGCTCCCTGCTCTCCACATATTCCTTTCCACAGAGTGTTATCACAATCCAGTACGATTACCTTCAATGTCTGCTTCCTAATCGCGCATACTTTCCTCGCTAGTTCAGTTCCCATTGCTGCATAATATTCTTCTGTAAAAGGCATATGCGCCTCTTTATCCTGAAGAGAATCGAATACCTCATGAATACCGTATATTGCCTGCATCTCACAAAAATCCAGAATGAATACATTTTTATGCTTTTCAAGCGCTCTTTTGAAATCCATACTGATCTTTTCAATTTTTTGCTGCAGTACTATACTCATATCCAAATAAGGCGCCAGTGGGAAAATTCCCACCACAGTGGATGCTTTGCTCTCAAAACTGCCAAAAGCGTCCTTCAGCTCTTCCTGTGTTTTTTCCAGTATACTGATTTTTTCTTCATCAGAGCCGTTTTCATATCTGATAAAATCCTCAAACCTTATCAGAATGACGTTGATTCCGTCATTATTCTTTGATAATAAGCTTTCAGGGTTCAAAAGCTCCTGAAATATCTGGTTGTATCCTGCGAAGTTTATTTTTAAATGATATCCGAATTGTCTTCCCCACCATTTTATATAGCTTTCAACAGGCTCAGCAGTAAAAGTGGATAAAATATCAACTACTATTTCACTTTTATTATAAATTCTTTCAGACTTCAATGAGTTTCCCGGCACAACACTTCCCAGATACAATATGTCTCCGTCCGGGTACCATCTGGCTTTATAACCGGTTCTATAAAGTCTGTCACCATCGGAATACGGATTTGGTAAGCCGGCTCCATCTAAAAACACCAGTTCCTTTCGCCTGTCATTTGATATGCTTTTTCCTGAAATAAATAAATCCCCTGCAATTCCTATTGGCATAAGATTGAGATTTTTATCCAGAATATAGGATTTTGTTTGTGCTGGAATCTTTCTAAGCATTGCTTTGTGATATTCTTCCGAAGAATCAGTTTCCAACCCATCAGGGCAAATGATTTTGGTCTTGTTGAATTCTCGTAGTATTCTGCATTTCTCTTTTTCAGAGAGCATTTCCAATCTGGAGACAGTTTTCGCAGGATCGTCCAAAGCATGCCACAAAACATTAATGATGTTCTGATGAATAAAGTCAATTTCTTTTGCATGGAACAAGTCTGTCTGATAGTCATAGTCAATAATAAGGTTTCCTTCATTTTCTCTGTCATTGATACTAATATGCAGAGAATCTACCTGATAACCATTAAAATGCCACCTAGAGGAAAATTCTTCTTTGATATGGTCCATATCAAGCTTTGTATTTTGATAAATCAACACAATATTAAAGATATTATCCGTAATCTGATGCTTCTCCCTGACCGATTTCAAAATATAATCATATGGGTATTTCTGATGCCTTAATAGTTTAAGCCCTTCCCTTGATACATTCTCAATGAGGGTTCTAAAATTCATGTTGTCATTCATATCAATACGAATTGGGACAATGTTATTGAACATACCGACTGTTTCCTTTTCTTTCGTATTAAGCCTGTTCAAAGTCGTAGTCCCTAAAATGATATCATTTTTATCAGTCACTCGGTTGATATACATCGACAATGCGGCAACAAACAGAGAAAAAACAGAAGTTTTATTCTCATAGCAATATTGATAAATCCTGGCAGTGAGTTTTTTTGGTGCAATCATTGTTTTCCGTCTGGCTTTAATACTGGTATGCTCCGGTGGATCTGCTTTTAATATAGTCCTTTCGGGAAATGATTCAAATATCTTGTCCCAATATTCCTGATCCTTGATATATCTGTTTGAAGCCATATATTGATCTTCACTCATCATGAAGTCAGTATAAGAAGGAGTATACAACTCAGGAATCTCACTTTCACCTTTCATTGCATAATAAATATGCATGATCCTGCTTCCGAGCAGATTCATGGACCATGCATCTGCAATCAAATGGTGGCATTTAACGTAAAACCCGTTATCATTATCACTTAATTTTATCAGTACAAAGTAAAATAAATCTGAATCAATCAATTCCAGCGGAGTTTTTGATTGTAATGAATCCCATTTGTATAACTCGTTGATATCCATACCAGAAAAATCTATGGTCTCAAATGTATGATATTGATATTCTGAAAAATATTGTTTCGGCTCTCCATCTATCTCAATAATACGAAGACGCATGGAATCATTATTTTTTATAAACAGATTAATAGCCTTTTCAAGGACTGAAAAATCGATTGTTCCTTTCATTCTTAGAGTTGCGGCGACATTGCCGATGGATGTGCCCGGGTGCAGCTTTTCAGTAAACCAGACTGCCTTTTGTGGATGGGTAAGAGGATAAAAATCAATATTATTGTGCAAGGCGATCACCTCGTTATCATAAGTGGGGTATCATAATGTTTGACGACATAAAATCCTATATAAATAAATTATATTGGTTATTGGAAAGAAATACAAGATAAAAAATGTGAATTTTTGTTAAAATTCACATTTTGTTTGTATTTTTCTTACTTTAATGTTACTATTGTGACTCCAGATTCGCCCTCGCCATATTTCCCAAGCCGATAGTCCTTGACATGACTATTTGATTTTAAGAATTGATGAACACCATTTCGCAGCATACCTGTACCCTTCCCATGAATGACTGTAACCTCTGAAAGACCGGCAATAGCTGCATCATCCAGGAACTTGCCCAGTATTTCGACAGCCTCGTCCACATTTAAGCCTCTGATATCCGCCCTGGAAGAGACATTCATGGATTTGGACATACCAATCCTTCCCGCACCGGATTTACGTGTCTCTATGGCCTGCTCATCCACAAGCTTCAGATTCGTTACATGAACATTGATCTTCATTATTCCGGCTTGAATGATGGCTTCTCCGGCTTTGTCGGGAGGCGTAATAACCGTACCCTTCTGATTCAGGTTGACGATCAAAACACTGTCTCCCGGTTTCAGATTCTCCGGTGGCTTTATATACCCCTGTCTTGGGAACAAACTTTCAGAAATAGCACCTTCAAGCCCGCTAATATCATTTCTCAGCTTTGCCCGAACTTCTTCGGCTGCTTTATTTCTCAAAACCTCATCCTGCTCTTTTGCGGCGCGCTTCATTTCCTCAAGCATGTCTTCCACATCCTGCTTCGCGTTGAGGAGTACTTTCCTGGCCTCTTCTTTGGCCTCCCGCAGCAGCTTGTCCTTTTGCACCGACAGTTTTTGCTTTTGGTCCTCCAGCTCCTTTTTCAATCCCTCAATTTCCAACCGGAAGGTTTCTGCTTTTAATCTTTCTTTCTCTGTATCGCTTCGGTTTTTCTCAATTGTCATCAGAATATCTTCAAACTCTATTTCTTCACCGGATAAGAATTCCCTGGCTTTTTCCAGTATATCCTCCTGAAGTCCTAATCGTCGGGATATTGCAAAAGCATTGCTCTTCCCTGGTACCCCGATCAGCAGATTGTAGGTAGGCCGCAGCGTTTCCACATCAAATTCACAACAGGCATTCTCTACTCCTTCCGTTGTAAGGGCATAGACCTTCAACTCACTGTAATGCGTGGTAGCAACGGTGGTAGCACCCATGTGATGAAGCCTTTCAAGGATTGCCATCGCAAGCGCGGCTCCCTCTGTAGGGTCTGTACCGGCACCAAGCTCATCAAAAAGCACCAGCGAATTCTCATCTGCTTCAGCCAGTATTTTAACAATATTGGTCATATGGGAAGAAAACGTGCTAAGGCTTTGTTCAATGCTTTGCTCATCACCGATATCTGCGAAAATACGGTTAAAAATACTTAGTTCTGTCCCTTCTGCCGCTGGTACGTGAAGACCCGACTGCGCCATCAACGTGAAAAGCCCAAGTGTTTTTAATGTGACTGTTTTTCCGCCTGTATTAGGTCCTGTCACCACAAGTGTATTGAAACCATTTCCCACCCACAGGTTTATCGGGACTACAATTTTGCTGTCCAGGAGGGGATGTCTGCCTTTCTTAATATGGACTCGCTTTTCAACATTAAGCTTAGGGCAAACGCATTTTAAGTCAAGACTCAGCTTTGCTTTGGCAAAAGCAAAATCAATATCGGCAAAAAGCCCCATGTTGTATTTTAAGGGTTCAAGAATATCTGCAATGTCTGCAGTGAGCTCGTGCAGTATACGCTCAATCTCCAGCTGCTCCTTGACTTTAAGCTGTTTGATACTGTTATTAGCCTCCACCACTGCCATAGGCTCTATAAAAACAGTGGAACCGCTGGCTGATGAGTCATGTACCAAACCGGGCACATCATTTTTAAACTCCGCTTTCACAGGCACAACATATCTGTCGCCTCTCATGGTCACAATGGAGTCCTGCATCAGCTTCTGATATGTGGCAGATCTCATCATACTATTGAGCTTTTCTTTGATGGAATTCTGCTGTTCCTTGATCTGCCTCCTGATATTTGATAATGTTGTGCTGGCACTGTCCGAAATTTCTTCCTCGTTCACAATTGCCATATTGATCTTATCTTCAATACGCTTATTGGATTCAAGAGAATCAATCAGTCCGCTGATATAATTTGTGCCTTCCGAATCCGTCCTGTCCGCAATCGAAGAATATTTTTTCAGATTCCTGGCTGCCCGCAGTGTGTCTCCAATCCGCAACAGCTCGCCAGGATTCAACACAGAGCCCAGCTCAACCCGTTTCAGGTTGCTGCGGACATCATGCAGGCCTCCCAGTGGAGGACTGCCTCTTCTGAGGATGAAATCCACAGCATCTGTTGTTTCCTTGAGCATTCCGGTTATATGTAACAGATCTCTTTGAGGCTCCATTTCTTCGGCAAGCTCCCTGCCAAGCTCCGAAGCACACATTCCGGTCAGTTTTTTTACTATCTTGTCAAACTCAAGTATTCTTAAGGTTTTATCTTCCACAATGATCGCCTTTCTTTTTACAATCTCAGCCGAGGTCTTAGTTTGTCCCTGTAATAATTGATAAATAAAGTATATACAAAATCATAAATAAAAAAAATGATCTCCAGAGCAATCACAACCAGCCCCCATGGCAGCTTGACAACAATGCTGTTCCCAAATAGCGAGCTGACCGTCAGTAATGCAACTCCCACGCAAACATTGAAGTACACAAACTTTATTGCATACTCCGGAATGATTTTATTCAGCTTTTCAACATAGTATTTCACAATGCCGTATATTCCGAAAAAAATAACATAAGGCACAATGCCGAGCTTTTCAGGCACAACCATCAATGAAAGAAGACTTGTTGCCGCATAAAAGATCCAGCCTGCCCTGCTTCCGCTCTCGACTATAACAACCGCAACAAAAAAGGAACTCAATGCGTAAAATGAAAGTCTGTTGACAGGCATCACAGTCGCCAGTACAAGACATGTTACAGCAAGTGCTCCCAGAATACCGTTTAACGCAACCTTTTTCGTATTCAGCGTATGATTATTCATTCAATTCCTCCGCGTTGATAACCCATTGCCACACCGCAGACCGGATCATCCTATATTCAGCAGCAGCTGACCAGATCCCCGTCAGCATCAGCAGCAGCTAATCAAATCTGCGCCGGCACATTCGCAACAGCAATCGGAGCACCATAGACACTGGCATAAGGTACAAAGGTCCGGATTGCCGTTGTTATAGCCTTTATTGTATGAATTCGTCCTGTACACATTGTTGGATTGACTCATACGGTTCAATGCATTTCTGTATTCATAATTGGAAGGATCCATATTGACCGCTTGCTGCAAATGGGTATAAGCTTCGTCATACCATCCCTTGCGCATGAATATCAGGCCTTTCAGGTAGTACCAGGGTGCTGTCCGGTTGCTGTTGCGGTCAAGCAAATCTTCCGCTGACTGGACATTTCCGCTATTGATATGACTTCTCACCTTATTATAGAACTCATTGTCACCCTGCTGTCCGCTCCAACCGCTGCTGCCGCTGCTACGATATGAGGTATCACGTCCCGGAGCAGAATTCTTCATCAGATAATCATACGCCTCATTTACTTCTCGCAGCTTTTCCTCCGCGAGCTTTGACAGCGGGTTATCCTGGTATTGATCCGGATGGTATTTTTTGACCATCTCTCTATAGGCTTTTTTAATTTCATCCTCACTAGCACCTTCTTTGATTCCGAGAACTTCATATGGATTATTCAATGCTATTACATCTCCCCATTCCAAGAATTTTTTCCGTCTTTCTGAGCATACCCATGTAGATGATGTTTTCAAGTATCTCTTTATTTGCCCTGATATCCAGCAGTTCAAACGCCCGTGAAATTTCATTCAGCGAATAGGTCAGGTTAAACTCTACCCTGTCCTTAATTTTGTCTTTGAAAGAAGCAACATCGGTATTGTCATATGAATACTGATATATTAGAGGGTTATAGTTTTTTGACTGTATATCCTTCTCCATATCATCATAGGCATCCAGAAGATAAATCCATTTCCCCAGATTATAACCGATCCATCTCAAAGTTTTTTCATTTTTCTCATTGCCGCATAACGGTTTATAGGCAGTAACCTCTTCCATCAGCTTTGCGAAGGGTTCTGCAGCCATATCCATAGAAGCGCACTTCGCTTTTTCCAGCTGTACCAGATCGTCCAGTCTTTTCTCAATGACGGAGCACTGACCGGCATATCTTTTCTTCAGCTTTCTGAATGCCCTTCCCAACACGACCATTGCCGCTGTCGGTACAACTGCATTACCATCCCGGCGTTTATCCTCTAAATTATAATACGCCAACAAAACATTCATGTCTGAGGCGTAATCAATAATACCGTTATCCCGGATGATGTGTCTTCTCTCAACAGGATGAGCAATACAACGCATTTTTCCCACATTGAGAGGATCACCGGCGACTGCAGACAACAGAATCGCCAAAAAAGTGGAGTCATAGTTTAATGTCAGCCGCTCCAGCTGTCCATGCCTTTTGCTGATTGATTTACACACACCGCAGTAATACGCTCTAAAAAGTTCGTATTCCTTTATTTTCATTTCCGGTTTTTCCGGAACGATATAACCAAACATGTACCCCTATCCTATACCTTCTGTGAACTCATCTTTTTGATCTTCCAGTACGACCTCACATACATAAAAAATGCGAACAATGCTGCCATAACCGCCAAAATAAAAAAGAATTTATTAAAAGGCAGTCCTAATACAATCCACCTGCTGAACGGCATGTCAAATATCAGCATGACAATTGCCAGATAAAAAACTACGGTAGCCATTTTCCCATACCAATTTGCCGATACCACATAATGATCCTGCTTATATAAAACAAGAGCGCCAATGCCCATAAAAATTTCCTTCAGCATAATAATGAGAAGCAACTCAATGGGGATAACCTTTAAAACCAACGACAGTATCACCAGTGCAGTTAACTGCATCAGCTTGTCAGCCATAGGGTCCGCAATCTTTCCCAAGGAAGTGATCAGGTTATACTTTCTTGCTATATAGCCATCCAACACATCTGTTAAACCACCTGCAAGAAAAATGATCACTGCTGAGACGTAGTGCTCCGTGCATAGAAGATATGCAAAAGCAGGTACCATTAAGAACCGTATTGCCGTCAGTATGTTCGGAACGTTCACCAAATCACCACCCAAGCTATAATGTGCGCAGACACAAAACTCCATGTTGATTTTCATGTGCCCGCAATAGCACATTATATGCTCCGCTTCTTGTTGATTTACTTCCTTGCGGAGAATATAATCAGCTATAGTTTACCATATAATAATGTTTTTACGCAATGATTGTGCCGTGAAAAAGATTTCGAATCAAAAAGCTGTTTTTTCGATAAGCTCATTGATTTCCGGTCTGTATTTTTTTATATTGACAGGCTTTAAACTGCTATTTGTCCAGACATGCAGGGTTTCGCCCTCTGTTATCACTTTATCATTGCTAATTTTACATACGTCGTAATGAAAAAGAAGTCTGGTACCGGTGTATTCTTTTATGTACGTTTTGACGACCAACTCATCCTCATATCTGGCAAACCCCTTAAACGAACATTTCAACTCCAATAATGGAAGCATTGCGCCATGTTCCTCAATTTTGGAATAGGGCATACCCATCTTTTTAATAAAATCTGTCCTACCCGCCTCAAACCATACCGCATAATTTGAGTGATGTACAACACCCATTTGATCGGTCTCCGCATATCGAACTGTAATAAATGTCTGTGAAATAAACATGATACCATCCTAACACAATTTCCCATATAATAATCCCGTGTTTGCTTTCATACACGGGATTCAAGTACGAACATGATATCGGAAGCAATTAATATCCCTTTTCGATTATAACGCTATGTGCCTCTTCTACTTCAGCTTCCGGCACCAGTACTTCAAAATAATTATCATTATTTTCGTGATTTTTACTGATTGGTCTGAGTTTTACAAGAATTCCTTCATTCGTGAGCAGCTCTTGCAATGTAGTCGCTATTTCCTTGCTTTGAGCCATATATACGACTGTCCACATTTTAACACGCCCCTTTTCGGCCTATTCACCCGACAAAATTTCCCCATGTCGACACAATATTTTAGATTTTCCTCTCACCTTTATTGCGGAAGTATTCTCCGTAAACTGAGCCAATAATACCTCTCCTTTATCAAGCTTTTCAGTATGATGAAATTTGGTATCTCTGCCTCTGGTAAGTCCAATCACATTTACACCATTTTCTTCAGCTTTGATAACAACATACTCACCTAGAATCTTCTCTAACTCCCCATCCAATAAAACCACCTCGCAACTACTATATATTATTTCATTCAAAAAATCAACACAATTTGTCCCTTAAATGGCTATAACCCTTTATATATAAGGCCTTAAACCGGTACCGACCATTCCCTGTTTTTACTTGGGAACAATTTTTACATGTTCTTTGCCAAATCGCTCATTTAGCTCATTAAGCAGTGTATCACAAATTTCAACACCGTATTCTTCGGTGTTCATTTTGGTAATATTTCCCTCACTTCCTACCGTACAGAAACATACCGGTATATTACCGCTGAAATACTTCAGCAAAGAAAACGTCGATCTCATAACCTTACTGTCGGCTGCTTCCTCTGTCAGAATATACAGCTTATCTCTTTTGTCTTTCCTATCCCTTATGTTTTTCACACGATCATTGCTATTTTCTAAACTCCCACACCCAACATCCCTACTTTTGATAGGCCGTACACTTTCGCAGATGATTTTTGGCTGCTCTTCCTCCTTTATGCTGATTCTACCATCAATAAAGACAGCATTTTCATCCACCAGTAAATCTTTAAAGCGGGACAGAACAGTCGGAAATACAATAATCTCCATACTTCCATAAATATCTTCCAGCGTGACAAAGGCCATAAGATTGTTGCTTTTTGTAGTCTTGGTTTTTTTCTCGGCGATTATTCCACCTACAGTCACAAATCTTCCATCTGTTACAGTTCTGCTCCCATTATCCATGTTTCCGGCAGGAGCTTCCGGGCTTTCTACATTTTCTGTTCCTGCCTCAATCAGATCTGAACTGTTCATTGTCGTCTGTAATCGCAGCTCTTCTTCAAACTCCATAAGGGGATGCCCTGAAACATACAATCCGAGCATCTCCTTTTCCATTGTTAGAAGCACTTTGGGCGGAAATTCATTCAAATCCGGAAAACTCTCCTCGGGTTGGACAACGCTTGCTTCACCGGGCATCTCAAAAAGCGATAATTGACCTTCTACCTTGCTCTTACGGCTTTGCTGCACGCCATCAAGAAGCTTTTCGTATACGGCAAGCATTTTCGATCGGAATACGCCGAAGGAATCAAATGCACCACATTTGATCAGACTTTCTACACATCGTTTATTGATGTCCCTGCCGCCAATACGTTCGCAGAAATCACCAAAGCTTTTATAGGGTCCTTTCTCTATTCTTTCAGATATCAATTCACCGACAGCACTCTCGCCTACGTTTTTGACTGCCGCCATACCAAATCGAATCTTTTTACCTATTACCGTGAACCGGACATCACTTTCATTCACATCCGGAGGCAATACTTCAATCCCCATCTGCTTACATTCATGGACATATTGTGAGACCTTTTCGCTGCTGCCAAGAAAGCTGTTCAGAGACGCTGCCATAAATTCAACCGGATAATAGTACTTAATCCAGGCGGTCTGATAGGCAACAACCGCATAAGCCGCAGCATGGGACTTGTTAAAGGCATAGCTGGCAAAGTCCGTCATCTGGTCAAATATCCGGTCGGCAATTTTCTCATCCACGCCGTTTCTTACAGCACCCATGACCAAAATTTTGCCACTTTCGTCCACAATACCGTGAATAAAGTTTTCCCGTTCCTTTTGCATGACATCGTGTTTTTTCTTTGACATAGCGCGCCGCACAAGATCCGAACGGCCATAGGAATATCCCGCCAGATCTCTTACGATCTGCATAACCTGCTCCTGATACACCATACATCCATAGGTCACATCCAAAATTTCTTCCAGCAGCGGGTGTTCATATTCCACATTGCCCGGGTGATTTTTGTTCTTGATATACTTGGGTATGGAGTCCATAGGACCCGGCCTGTACAGAGATATCCCTGCAATGATATCTTCCAGTGAGGCCGGCTGCAATTCCTTCATAAATTGTGTCATGCCGGTACTTTCCAACTGAAAGACACCTGACGTTTTACCTTCGCCAATCATTTTAAAGACATTCTCATCCGACATATCCAGCTTTTCTATATCCAGCTTTATTCCATGATTTTTCAAAATGAGTGTAACAGCATCCCGAATGACAGTCAGCGTTCTAAGTCCCAGGAAATCCATTTTGAGCAAACCAAGCTCTTCAATTAAACCCATTGTAAACTGAGTGGTTACACTCTCATCATTCTTCTGTAACGGTACATATTCGGTAATCGGATCCTTTGAAATAACCACTCCGGCTGCATGAGTGCTGGCATGCCGGGGCATACCCTCGAGAAGTCTGGCAGTGTCGATCAGTTCAGTGACACTGATGTCATCCTCATATTTGCTTTTGAGCTCCGGATTCATTTCAAGGGCTTTATCGATGGTCATACCGATCTGAAAAGGAATCATCTTTGCAATTTGATCCACTTCTCCATAAGAAATATCCAGTGCTCTTCCCACATCCCTGATCGCACCTCTGGCTGCCATTGTTCCGAATGTAATGATCTGGGCCACCCGGTCTTTTCCGTATTTGTTTACAACATAGTCAATGACCTCCTGCCGTCGTTCATAGCAGAAGTCAATATCAATATCCGGCATTGTGACTCTCTCGGGATTCAAGAACCGCTCAAATAGCAAATTGTATTTCAACGGGTCAATATTTGTAATTCCCAGGCAGTATGCAGCAAGGCTTCCTGCAGCCGATCCCCTTCCCGGCCCCACCATGATCCCGTTGTCTTTCGCATATTTAATGAAGTCCCAAACAATCAGGAAATAATCAACGTATCCCATTTGTTTAATGACTAGCAGCTCATAATCAAGACGCTGATGATATTCTGCTGCTGTCGATACTGCTGCAGAATCCGGTTCTGTTGAGAGACCCGGCTCTGCTACGGAATCTGTCCTTGCGGCGGAACCTGCCAAAATCTCGGGCTTCAGCCGCTTAAGCCCTTCATAGCACAGGCTGCGGAGATATTCATAAGGATCCTTGCCTTCCGGCACATCAAATTGCGGCAAATGCAGCTTGTTAAACTCTATCTCCACATTACAGCTTTCTGCAATTATAACTGTATTTTCAATAGCTTCAGGGACATTTCTGAATGCCGCCGCCATTTCCTCCGGTGTCTTGATATAAAAGTCATCCGAGCTGAACTTCATCCGATCCTCGTCGGTAATCTTCCTGCCTGTCTGAATGCAAAGCAAAACCTCATGAGGTTTTGCATCCTCTCTTCTGAGGTAATGTGCATCATTTGTAGCTACAAGCGGAATTCCCGTCTCCCGGGAAATCTTTATTAAATTCTGGTTTACCAGATTTTGCTCTTCTATGCCATTGCTTTGAAGCTCCAGATAGAAATAGCCTTGCCCGAAAATCTCATTAAGGGTTAATGCTTTCTGCTTTGCTTTTCTATAATCACCTTCCAGTATTGCTGTGGCGACATCCCCCGAAAGACATGCACTGAGAGCCGTTATTCCTTTAGAATACTTTCTGAGCACATCCAGATCTATTCTGGGCTTGTAATAAAAACCTTCGGTGAAACCTGCCGATACAATTTTCATTAGGTTCTTGTAACCCTCATTGTTTCTGGCAAGTAATACAAGATGCCCCTGATCGGCATCGATCCCGGGCTGCCGGTCGAAGCGGGTACGCCTTGCTGTGTAAACTTCACAGCCCAAAATAGGCTTAATACCATTTTTTACTGCTGCTTTATAAAAATCGATTACCCCATACATGACGCCATGATCTGTTATGGCGATGCTTTTCATACCAAGGGAAGATACTCGCGCCATCAAAGCCGGTATTCTGTTGGCACCGTCCAGCAAACTATATTCTGTATGTACATGCAGATGAACAAACTCCACCTGCTTTTTATCTATACTTTCACTCACCCTGTGTTCCCATCCTCCGAGAATGCCCTCGATAAAGCAGCTACATCATTATACCTAAATTATGGACTATCTCGTTTTGTATTTCAAGTTAATTATTGATTTCGCTGCAAAAGGTCAAGACGTTTCATAACTCGCAGCTGTCTACAATAAAAATATTTGATTGTTCTGAAAGGTTGATTTCTCTGGGATTGCTTTGCTTTTTCATTCTTTCATCATAAACAATCCGTATAACAGGTCTTGTAGGCATTTTTTTATTATCGCTAATGACAAGTCCACGTTCCTTCGTGTTGAGCAGGACGCCTGTTCCGACGGGATAGATCGACACATATTTGACAAAGCTTTCAATAACTCTGGGGTCAAAGTGATTTGCCCCGAGAGAAGTGATATATTCATAAACCTCATTTGGTCTGAGTCTTTTTCTGTAAACACGGTCAGAAGTAAGTGCATCATAAACATCCGCAACCGCTACGATTCTGGCACATATCTGTATATTATCGTTTTTCAGCTGCAGCGGATACCCGCTTCCATCGTACCGTTCATGGTGCCCGAAAGCAATATATGCTGAAATCATATCAATATTGTCATTCTTTTTAAGCATCTCATACCCAAAAAAGGTATGCTTCTTAATCAACTCAAACTCGTCTACTGTCAGCTGCGAAGGCTTTTGCAGAATCTCTCCCGGTATACAGAGCTTGCCGATATCATGCATCATAGCACCGATTCCCAGCTCCCTGAGCCGATGTAAATCAAATCCGAGGCCTATCCCTGTTATCAGCGACAGGATGCATACATTTACAGAGTGTTCAAATGTATAATCATCTACCGATTTTATTTCAGAAAGGTTGTAAAGAATATCTCTATTTCCCAGTAATTCATCGACTATTTTATTCACCATTTTTTTCACACCATCAATATCTAAAGATGTGGAAAAATGATAATCATTCATCATTCTTTTTACAAGAACCACCGCATCATTCCGTGTCTCATCCCTGACTACATCTTCGATCTGCAAACCTGCCGATAGATCGTCTTCCATATAAATCTCAGATATACCACGGTGTCTTAGTCTTTCAATATATACCTCACTTAATTCAATACCCTTTGATAACAGAACTCCACCCTCGGAATTGAACAGGGTGCGAGCCAGTTTGGTTCCGGTTCTGACTGCGTCAATATTTACTTTACGCATCTTATCCTCCAGGGATTTGTCATTTGTCAAAAATATATATTCGACAAAACTCTTGTAAATTCCTTCCGGTTACTTCATAAATCAACTAAAAAAAAGAAAATATTTGGTTTTGTTTTATATTCATAGTCTGTATATTTCACAGGTGTATTGGGCAATAAGTGTTATAACAGGCTATTTATGGTAATATGTGTTTAATTCATTTTTCAGAAAGGATGTCCCTATGTTGAAAACAACCACTGCAGAGATTGAGGATTCCACGATGACATTACAGATCCAGCATTTCCTGAGTAAATTAGCCAAACTGGCAGCATTTATCGGTAATATCCGGATATTATCCGAAGATTCCGTTTATAAATGGCAATTTATACATCATTTCATGCCGGAATTATATAAAAAACACACCTCCGAGTTATATGCCAACTGCATTTTCTGTGATAATCTTGTACGTTCCCGATGCCATCAACACTGCCTTAAGTGCACTGTTGGTACCTATATACATTGCAGCCCTCTTATGCCCGGTATCCTGCACAACGAGCCAGTTCATCCTATTAACATGGACAATCTGCCAGTTCCGTGGTATTATATGGAGCCCTGCAGCAATTTCAAAAGGCTTCCCCAGAATCGGTATTTCAGAAACCTCCATGTGCCGGTTCGTTCTATAGATATCTGTAATTTTGAAGTTCTTGAAGGACTGGAGCAAGGCCTTGCAGCAGGTGAAAGACCTTGCCATGTATGCGCTTCAGTAAATTATGCACTTTACCTCAAATGCCTGAAGCAAAGTGATTTTAGCATGAATACACCCTGCCACAAAATAGCTTCTGAATTATGTTCCATTTATCAAAATCAATCTTGAACCCCTGTCGTTTAGTAAAGCAGTTTATTAATTGTACCGATTACTTTTTCTTTAATCTCTTCAAGCTTTTGCTGAGCGCTGCTTAATGTTGTTTCTGATGTACCATAGTATATTTTAATCTTCGGCTCTGTTCCGGATGGCCTGATGCAAAACCACGATCCATCATTTAGATCATAATATAGAACATTGGATTTGGGCAGCTCAAGTACTGTAATTTCGCCAGTGATGATATGTGTAGCTTCTTTAGATTGATAATCCCTGATTGCTTTCACTCCACAGGTATCGAATGCCCTCGCCTTCTGTGTTCGCAAGGAATCCATGGCACTGTTAATCTTCTCCACACCCTCTTTCCCTTCCAGGGTAAATGAGGTGATTCCCTCCACATAATAGCCATATTTTTCAAATAGCTCCTGCAGTCCCTCATACAAAGACATATTACGGCTTTTATAGTATGCAGCCATTTCACCTATCAGCATACTTGCCACAACTGCATCCTTGTCTCGTGCAAAGGTGCCTGCAAGGTATCCGTAGCTTTCTTCAAAACCGAAGAGGTATTTTTTAATCCCGGGCTCGTCAAGCTCTTTGATCTTTTCACCGATGAATTTAAAGCCTGTGAGTACCTCAATCAGTTCTACCCTGTAAAAGTCAGCTATCCTTCTTGCCAACTCACTGGTAACGATAGTTTTTACCACAAAGCCGTTTGCCGGAAGACTCCCCATTTCTTTTTTCTGAGAGAGGATATATTCCATAAGAAGACATCCAGTCTGGTTTCCGGTAAGAACAACATATTCTCCTTCCGAATTCCTAACGACCACGCCAACTCGGTCACAATCCGGATCCGTACCAATAATCAAATCCACATCCTCCTTCTGCGCCAGCTCTATGGCAAGCTTGAAGGAATCCTTTTCTTCCGGGTTGGGATATTTTACAGTGTGGAATTCCGGATCAGGCATTTCCTGCTCCTCAACAACAAAAATATTTTTGAAACCTGTCTCGCTGAGAATTCTTCTGACAGGCTTGTTACCGGCCCCATGAAGAGGTGTGTAAACAATTTTCATTAATTCGGAAGCTTTTTCTGCGGCTTCCGGGTTAACCGCCAAAGTCTTGAGGCAGCTTATATAGGCATCATCGATTTCCTTTCCGACTTTTCTGATGAAACCTTTTTCAACCGCTTCCTGCTCGGGAAGAGGAATAATTTTTGTTATGTCTGAAATTTTTTCTATTTCACTCAGGACGGCCTCTGAGCCTTCAAGCGGAAGCTGGCCTCCATCGTCTCCGTATACCTTGTATCCATTATATTGTTTGGGATTATGGCTCGCTGTGATCACAATTCCGGCAGCAGCCTTCAGATACCTTACGGCAAAAGAAAGCTCAGGTGTTGGCCGAAGCTCGTCAAAAAGCCAGGCTACAATCCCATTTGCCGCAAAAACTTTTGCTGCCTCCAATGCAAATTCCGGTGACATATGCCTGCTGTCATAAGCTATAGCAATACCACGCCGGCACGCATTCTCAACAGACTGAAGCAAATAATTGGCTAGCCCCTGGGATGCCTTTCTGATGGTATAAATGTTGATTCTGTTCGTACCGGCTCCGATAATTCCACGCAGCCCGCCTGTGCCGAATTCAAGATCCCTGTAAAACCGTTCATCAATTTCTTCGGGATGGTTCTCTATTTTTTTTAGTTC
>JAEZLF010000141.1 GCA_023435925.1 Bacillota bacterium | reverse complement strand
TGTCGATGATTCTTTTGAGACAAGCTAATGATAAACATGCTTCTTTCAGGGTAGGTGAAGTTATGGAAAGATTAAAAAATTATATCGGCATGCTTATTGAACTGATGCTGATGGGGATAATGTATTTAATTATCCTTCCCTTCAAGGTTCTGTATAGCCTGGGTAACAGACTGGTATCCAGATAACATCCTGCTTATCGCTTTTATTGATCCTGCAGCAGAAACACTGAGTTACTGCAGTATAATCCACTGACAAAGTGACAAGAAACTGCAGAGAAATTACCTGTCAAAGGAATTGATTGTTTTTATTCTTTGTAGTATAATCATATTTGCGCATTTTGCCTTAAGCAGTTCCGGAGGTTTGGTCTTGAAGCATGAAACGGGTTTCCGCCCTGCTTTATCACATGAACAGTATATGGCACAGGCTTTAAAGGAAGCGGAGAAAGCCCGTAAAAAGGGTGAAACGCCTGTTGGAGCTGTTGTGGTAAAGGACGGTATTATTATTGCTCGTGGCCATAACGAAAAGGAATTGAAAAAGGATACCACACTTCACGCAGAGATGACCGCTATCAGAAAGGCCAGCAGAAAACTGGGTACGTGGCGGTTGACCGATTGTGATTTGTATGTGACACTTGAACCCTGTACGATGTGCGCCGGGGCAATCATACAGGCCCGGCTCAGAAATCTGTATATTGGAACGTCAGATTTAAAAGCCGGTGCAGCAGGCTCCGTCATTGATGTGTTTCGGGTAGATGCTTTCAATCACAGGGTTGAAGTAAGCTGGGGATTGCTAGAGGATCAGTGCTCCGGGATACTGAAGGAATTTTTTCAGGAGCTCAGAAGCCGCAAAAATGCAGCAGCAGAGATGCAACAGGGCAAAGTTAAGTAGCACACAGTTTTCTAAAAAGCGATTTTCCGCCTCGGCGGTTAAATGATATAAGGAAGAGTATCGAAGTGGTTGTAACGGCCCTGACTCGAAATCAGGTTGTCGCGCAAGCGGCACGTGGGTTCGAATCCCACCTCTTCCGCCACTTTTGAAGCATCAGGGCTTAGACTGACTCGGTTTAAGCCCTTTGCTTTTGCTACTTCTTCACTACAATGCCTTTCTATATCTTCAGTAGTCCGATTCTTTGAGATAAGAAATGTTTAAATAATTGACGTAACCATAGCTTTTTTCCCTTCCTCTTTATATTTATGGCTTTTGACCTACATAAATAAAATGTGAAAAGGCCGATGGTAACACAAACCTGTTAATACGGATATAGCATTCAATCCAGTCAAAGATAATTATTTTACTGCATTAGGGTAATGCTCCTTTATCCTGAAATACTCCTCATCAGTAATGGAAAGGACAGTCCCATGCTTAAACCGGTATGGGAAGCTGAAGCTTTCATCTGATCTTATAAACCGTCCTGTCTCAATATTGTCGGCCACAAAAGGAACATACCCCTGTCCTTCGCCACGGACGCCAAAATAGTCCAACAGCAGGCACCACTTCCCATTGCTGAGCTTAAAAGCCGTGGGAGCTTCATAATGCGGGCTCCCCAGCTTTGCCATCTCCTCATCAAAGGCATTGATGCGGAAATACTCACCGGTAAAGGTTTTCCCATATTCCATAATAACTCCGGCCGGATTATTATTACTTTTTACAAACCTGTAAAACATGCCGTTTTCTTCATAAATCGCAGAATCAATAATTCCACTGTCATCCTTCCTGCATAAGAGCTGTGGCTGTGCAAAGGTCTTAAAATCACTGGTTCTGGTGTAATAAATGGACATATGCCCAAAGTTATTCGATGCATGTGCCGACGACCAGTGTATGATATAATCCTCCATTTTATTATCATATATCACGTCAGGAGCCCACAGGCACCCAAAATCCTCATTCCCCAATTCAAGCATTTTTTGTCCGGACCAGTTTACAAGATCCTCCGACTCCCACATAGAAAGGTGCTTACTGCCATTGCGCATGATCAGATCCCAATTATCCTGGTAAATCGTCTTTAAATTGTTTGCAAGGCATAAATCTGTTGAAATGATATAGAATTTATCGTATTTCGTCCGGACAATCGTATGGTCACGAACGCCTTTCTCTCCCTCTATGCTCCAAAGCACCGGTTGACCGTTATTTACAGCCTCCCAGTTAAAGCCGTCCCTGCTGATACCAAAATACACCTGCTCTCCATCAGGCGTTTCCTTTTCCTTAAAATGAACAAACAAATAGGCTCCCATATTTTACTGCCTTTCTCTGTTATACTTTGTTGAAGTTATGCATTTTATTTATTCCTTTACCGAACCAATCATAATTCCCGTAACAAAATAGCGCTGCAGGAACGGATAAACACAGATAATTGGCAGCGTTGCTACCATCATGGCCGCCGCCTGCACCGACAGGGTCGTGATGGTCTGCTTTCCTCCCCCGAATTGCTGTGTCTGTGCGCTTACCTGTGTGGAATTTATAACCTCCATCATCAGATACGACAACGTCCTTAAGTTCTTATTGCGAATGAAGAATGCCGAATCAAACCAGTTGTTCCAATGCCCCACACCGATAAAAAGCAAGCATGTTGCTATAAAAGGCATCGATATTGGCAATATGATTTTCCTGAATACTTTAAATTCACCCGCTCCGTCAATTTTGGCCGATTCTCTCAGTGAAGGAGGAATGTCTGCAAAAAACGACAGTCCCACCAGGATAAAAAAGATGTTCAATGCTCCCGGTATGATATATACAGAAAACTTATCTATAAGGGTTAACTGCTTCAATAGCATATAATACGGAATAATACCACCTGAGAAATACATACTGACAATGATGATCAGCATATACAATTTCCTGTATTTCAGTTCCTTGAAGGAAAGCCCATATGCTACCAAAGTGGTAAACAATACACTGACAACTGATCCGATTACTGTTCTGAGTACAGTGATTCCCAGTCCCATCAACCATTTGATGTCGCTGAAGAACTTTTCGTAATTTTCAAATGTAAATTTTCTCGGTAACCAGTAAATACCTCCAAGTGTCGCATCCACACCCTCGTTGAAGGATATCACAAAAATGTAGTAGAATGGATATATGGTTACAAACATGACAATGGCGCATATGATATAAACAAAGCTATCGATTAGGATATCTTCCATACTATTCACTTTCAATAATGATCTTTTCATTGCAGCCTCCCTAAAACAATCCGCTGCCGGATATTCGTTTTGCGAAAAAATTACTTGTGAGTATTAATACCAATGAAATAACGGACTGTATCAGTCCCACTGCAGTTGCATAAGCATACCGGCCTTGTGCCAGCCCTACCTTAAACACATAGGTCTGAATGATACTTGATGCGGAACTGTTCATTGTGTTACCAAGCAGGAAGCACTGCTCGAAATTGGACCCGCTCAAGCCTCCGCCGAACAGATTCCCCAAAGCGAGTATCAAAACAACCACAATGGTCGGTTTGATACATGGCAGGGTAATATACCAAATACGTTTCAGCCTGCCGGCGCCATCAATTGTGGCTGATTCATATATGTCCTGACTTACACCTGTGATTGCCGCAAGAAATATTATCGTCCACCATCCCAGTTCTTTCCAGACATCCAGCGAGATAATTAGACCCCAGAACAGGTCTGGATTTGTGAGAAATCCGGTCGGTTTGTCAGTTAGATTAAGATTTTTCATAATGGTGTTTAATATCCCATCATTTGAAAAAAAACGGAAAGATATCCCTGATATTACTACCCATGATATAAAATGCGGCAGGTAACTGGCCGTCTGAACCATTTTCTTAAATCGTATCGTTCTGATTTCGTTAATCATGATTGCAAAAATGATCGGTAACGGAAATGTAAATATCATTTTCAATACGCTGATAAAAATTGTATTTTTCATCAGCAGGCCAAAATTATAGTCATTAAAAAACTCAATAAAGTATTTGAATCCCACCCATTCACTGGTGAATATTCCTTTGATCCCCATGACAATATCATAGTTTTTAAAGCCCATGATGATTCCAAACATAGGAATATAGCTGAATATAAAGATATAGACAATGCCTGCCAGGACAAAAAGCTGCAGTGGCAGCTGCTTCTTAAATGTATTTGCCTCACTTCTTCTCACTGCGATTACCTCCTGAAAGCGATCCCGCCTTAATTAATAAGGAAGAAGAAAGTAGTGTAAAATTCATTGCATTTGCATTTACATTACTTCCTTCTTCTCAATTAGCTGCAATTTTCCTGCGGTTTAAGCTTATTTGGATTCTGCAAGCTTCTTGTTTACATAATCGTTGTAAGTATTTACCCCTATCTTATCCAATCCGTTCATGAATTCCGTGAAGCTGCTTTCAAATGAAGCATCAGAATCGGAGAATATGATCTTGGCCTCCATGCTTTTCCTCAGTTCTTCCATCTTGGTATAAATAACACCTTCATCCATAGTTGATAATGGTTTTGCCATATCAACCTC
>JAEZLF010000140.1 GCA_023435925.1 Bacillota bacterium | reverse complement strand
ATTTAAGAGCATAGCCAGCGCAACAAAAGAAATGGTAACCAGCATGATTTTTGCAGCAAACCGGTTGGAGACACGTTCATTTGATTCCAGAATTGATACGTTTTTCGTTTGTGGATTCGCTTGTATACTTGCTTGTTGTTTCATTTTTATCCCCCGTTCTTTATACACATTACATTATGAATAAAATTATCATATCACATATGCTTTTGCAACGCTAACCCATAAGCCTACACAACATGACCTACAAGAAATATTTTGTATTGATGCCATATTTTTTATCGCTTACGTTTTTCAACCCGGGAGGTAGCCACCACCTGCTGTAATTATCCCTTTACGAGTCAAATTTTCCAACTTATACTGAAATTTTGAAATTTATGTGCTATAATGCGTTATGCTATCAGATGTATATGCTTGCCCGCGATAAAGATGTCACTGCGGATGTTTTGCTGCGGTTTGTGCGGCTTTGAACGTTTGGGTTGAAGATATTATGGATTTTGTACCAAAATGAGAGGGTTACCATGTCCAATATGTTTTTAACAAACTATACAAAGATAACATTTCTTGACAAAATCAAGGATGATCTACGCCACTGCACATCCTTCGATTTCTCGGTCAGTTTTATAAAAAAAGCTGGCCTTGTGCTGCTGTTCAAGGACATGGAAGCCGCCGTAGAGCGTGGAGCCAGGGGACGTATTATTACGTCAACATATCAGAATTTTACCGATATTGAATCGCTTAAAAGCTTTTTTGCCCTTCAAAGCAAATACGGAAATTTCGAATGTCACCTTGATTTTGAATCGTTCCACGATAATAGTTATTTGACGCTTGGCTATCATTCAAAGGGATATCTCTTTGATTTTAACGGACGAAAGGAGCTTATTGTCGGCTCCTCCAACCTTACAAGATTTGCATTGCTGAAGAATATCGAATGGGATGTAGTGGTTTCTGGTGCGGACACATATTCCGCTGCAATGGAGGAATTTGAAGATAAGTGGGCTCAATCTTATGCACTCGATAACGATATTATATCCAAGTATGCTACCAGGCTGAACTTTGCTATCGAACGCTGGGACATGGACTATGACCTGAACGCTTCAAACATTAAGCCCAATTATATGCAGCGGCGTGCATTAAAAGAACTTAACAGATACCGCGCAACCGGTGTTGGACGCGCGCTTGTTGTTTCCGCTGCAGGTAGTGGCAAAACATTTCTTGCCGCATTTGATGCGATGAATTTTAATCCCCGTCGCCTGCTCTATATCGTACATGAGGGCTCTATTCTCAGGAAAACCATTGAAACCTTTACCGAAGTTTTCGGAAGCTCGGTAACCATTGGTGAGTATTCCGGAGAATATAAGGACATTGATGCAGATTTTGTCTTTTCGACAAACGTTTCAATGGCAAAATATCTCGAACTGTTCGATAAAAAAGCATTCGACTATATAATCGTAGATGAATGCCATCACGCAACAGCAAAAACATATAAGTCCATTATCGGCTATTTCGAGCCCGAATTTCTGCTCGGATTAACGGCTACCCCCGAGCGTATGGACAATCAGGACGTTTTCGAACTTTTTGACAAAAACATCCCCTATGAGCTAAGACTCAGAGATGCCATTATCAACGACCTGGTTGTTCCGTTCAAGTATTACGGTATACGTGACCAGCTTGTAAACTACGGACTCACCAAAGGTGAGGAGCGCAAAATGATTGCTCAGATTGCAACAACCGAGCACTGCGAATTTATTAGCAGAGAAATAGAAGTGCACAGACCACACGGTAAGCTGAAAGCACTTGCCTTCTGCAGAAATATATCTCACGCCCGTATGATGTGCGAAGCAATGAGAGAAAGCTATCACACCGCATATCTGACAGGGCGAAACGATATTGGCGAGCGTATTCGCGCGTACAACGATCTGCAAAGCGACTCTTCCGAGCTTGAGATTCTGTTCACCGTAGATATCCTAAATGAGGGCGTCGACATTCCTAGCGTTAATATGGTACTTTTCCTCCGCCCGACAGAATCGTCAACGATATTTATACAGCAGCTTGGACGAGGTCTCCGCAAATATGAAAACAAGGAATATGTAACCGTCCTTGACTTTATCGGCAACAGCTATAGGCGAAGTGTGCAAATTGCCTTTGCGCTGTCATCTTTATCAAAGAACTTTGTGCTTGAAAAGAAACTGATGGCATCACTTGTAAGGGATAATTTTTCTGCAATAGGCCTTTCTGATTATGGTGTCGAAATTAATATCGACGACCTCAGTAAAGAGGAAATTCTTGAATGGATTGAAAAAGAAAACTTCAATGCATTAAGCTATTTGAAGCAAGATTATTTCAACTTCAAGAAGTATATCGGAGCGGAATCTTATCCTAAGCACATGGATTATCTCAATAATGACTGTGCACCCGATTTGCTTCGTTTTATGAGCATCAAGATACATAACAGAAAATGTGTATCTTATTACAATTTTCTTCACGGAATCATTGACGAAACGGCAGAGCTCGCCGAAGACACAAAATATCTTCCGGTGTTCACAGAACAACAAATTTTATTTATCAATTATCTTTCGGAAATGCTCCCACTTGTCAGAAAGCATGAATACCTGATTTATAGGGCAATCTTATCGGGTGAGGAATCGGTTCTCTCCATGGAAAGCATACTCAAAGCAACCATTCCCGATTATTCCCGTGCCGAATATGAGCATGCGCTGAAATATATTGCCGAAAACGGATTTGCATCCGTATATGGTGACAGAATCAGCTTGAATATACCTATAAACGAAGATTTACTTGAGTATTGCGATGATTTATTAGAATACGGTTTGACAAGATATACTGCCGAATATGGTGATTCAGACGATTTTAAACTGTGGCAAAGCTACCGCATGGATCAGGTACAACTGAAACTTCTCAAAAACCCCGGACATACTCAACTGGGGACATACGTATACGGTAAGGACGTTATCATCTTTGCTTCGCTGAAGAAGGATCTTTCAGATACCGACAGACTGAACTATAAGGACAAGTTCCTTCAACCCAATCTATTCCAGTGGGAATGTGAGGTTAATATATCCGACAAGAAGCTTACCGGACTTAACGAGAGCGACAGAGTGTTCGTTTTTATCCGCAAAGTGAGTGACGTTAACGGTATAACTATGCCATTTACATACGTCGGAACAGGAAAGCTGACCAATTCCAGAAAGCAGTCAAGTGTCGATGAGGGTACCGGCAAACCGGTTACAACATATCTTTATGATATTCCCATGGACAATGAACTCCCAGATTATCTCCAGTACGATTTTGGTCTGACAAAATGAGAAAGGAAATCACAAAATGGTTGAAGTAGTAGCAGCGATTATATGGGATAATGACAAATTCATGATTTGCCAGCGCACCGCGACAAAGGCAAGAGCACTGCTGTGGGAGTTTGTCGGTGGCAAAGTTGAGCCCGGAGAAACAAAGGAACAGGCGCTTATCCGCGAATGCCAGGAAGAACTGGCAATCACTCTTTCCGTAGGTGATTTGTTTATGGATGTTGTCCACGAATATCCCGATATAACAGTGCATCTTTCTCTGTTCAATGCGACAATATCAGAAGGTGTCCCACAAATGCTCGAGCATAACGATATTAAATGGATTACACCTGCCGAAATACCGCAGTATGAATTCTGCCCGGCGGATGAGGAAATATTGGCAAAGATTATGGACGTTGTATAGCGCTATGCTAGTGGTAATTTTAACAATGAATGTATTGCTAATTACTCATTAGTCTTTCCAATTTGCATAGCCGAAAAGCTCCATCATTTCGATCATTATGTCGGATGCTTTTTCAACATTATCCCGTATAAATCTATTTGCCTCAGCTGAGTTAAAGTCTCCCTTGCGTATCTCCTCTATATTTTTAACCGTATTTTCTGCTGCATATTGGCCTGCTTCCCTTGCAATACGTGTCCACATATTAACCCGCATAACGCCATCATCAGCAAGACCTCTGGTCTGATCATCAGTAAGGCTTGATGTCCCATGAAGGACCAACATCTTCCTGCCGAGTGCCTCAGTAAGCTGCTGTGCTCTCTTTTTATTGTAAACTGCTCCGCCTACTGCTTTGGTCTGCTGTTCAGTTCCCAGATCGGCAACAAGGAAATCGGCATTTGTTGCAGCAACATACTCTTTTGCCTTTTCGCAATAGTTGTCAAGATGTGTTGCTTCAGCCCCACCTTCCACATTAAGCATTTCCATGATGCCCTCGACAAGCACATCATTACCATAGTTCTTCACATATTCCCTTGTCATTTCAAGGTTGTCCTCATATGGATAACTTTGTGCATCAAACATGACACTTGAAAAGTATTGTGAGCCTACTGTCAGCGCCCACCTATCCTTCACCGGATCGGCATGGTCGAGATGCGGCAGCACAATAACGTCCCTGTAGGGTGAATACTTATTATCGCAAAGAGCTTGCAGGTGGCCTATATGGGATAAAAACCCCGCAATCGGATCCTGACAAAATAGAAATCTTTTTGCCTGTGGCATATGATGATAGGTAAATGTGGTTGCGACTACAACGGGTACACTCTTGAGTCCATATTTTGCAGCAAGCTTACTGGCCGCTAATAGGATCGCTTCAGTGTTCCAATGGCTTGCGGTACAAAAAATAGCAATACTCACGTTACATTCTGCCGCTTTTTGAAATATTTCGAGAGATTCATTACGTTTTGTAATTATAGGCATATTGACAGCTCCTCACTATATTTAAACTGCATTAAACATTAAGCTTAAAATGAAAACCTGAGTCTGATTCCCGCATATCAGCGGCTATATATCATGCGCTCTGCACAATACATTCTGGTATAGCAGCTATATTTTTCTTTATATTCAGACAGGTATTTTGTATTTGGATAGATAATTTCCTTTATCTTAACTAGCTCATCTGCCGCTTCCTGCAAACTTTTATATCTTCCTTCCGCTACAGCGCACAGCATGGCAAGTCCCATATTTCCACTCTGTTGGTTTTGCAATGTCTTGATTGGTATCTGAAAAATGTCAGCCTTTATTTGAAGAGCAGCTTTTGAAGCGCCTCCTCCCACTGCCGTCAAAACGTCAAAGCGCATACCGCATTGGCTGAGGATATCCAGATTATACTTCATTTCATAATTCATGCCTTCTATAATCGCACGGTATATTTGCTGTTTTGTGCTGCTAAGAGTCAGACCACAAAGTACCCCTTTTGCATCTGCATCCATATAAGGTGTGCCTGTTCCGGAGAGATAAGGCAGGAACAAGATCGGAGAAGGCTGCTTCGAGAGCTGATCATCAAGTATCTTATAAACATTTTGACCATTTTGTATGCATTTTACATGCAACTCTTCCTCAAAAGCATTCCGATACCATTTAAGTGCAGCTCCTGCAGTATTATTAAAAATCAGGGAAACAAAATGTCCCTTAACGGCATGGGGCTCGGCACAAATGTTATTTTTATGCAGAACTGAAAGGTCTGCCTCCTGTGAAAGAACTGCAGTAATACATTCCGCGCTCCCAATGCCGTCAACAGCATCTCCAGATTTGATAACCCCTGCACCAACAGCGGCAGCCACCTGGTCATGTCCCCCTGAAACAATCAGAATATCCTTTGGGAGATCGAGCTGTGACGCAATACCTGGCAGGACCCTGGCAACAGGCTCACCCGACGGAACCAGCCTTGGAAGATTTTCTGCCTTAAGTCCGAATGCATGTAATATATCATCAGCCCATGTCATGGCATGGCGGTCAAACATTAAGGTACGTGACGCCAGAGAGTAGTCTGAAGCAGCCTCACCGGTCAATCTGAAGGTTATAAAGGCAGCAAAGGGCAGCAGCAAATCAATTTTTTCATACATCTCCGGCTGATTCTTTTTAATCCACATCAGCTTTAGAAGTGTGTACATGCCATTTACCGGCATACCGGTTAAATCCTCTATCCGGGAACGCCCCAGCATGTCTGTAAGCTCCTCAATGCAGTCATTTCCCCTTATGTCCGTATAAAAAATGCTGTTGGCGATTACTTTTCTTTCTTTGTTCAACAGAACAGCTGCTTCTCCAAAGGATGCAACCGACATGGAAGATATGGGTTTACCATAGGCCTTTGCAGCATTCGAGAGAACTTTTTTCACGGCGTCCCAAACAAGTTCCGGATCCAGCTCCACCCACCCGTCACGAGGAAATGAAACATCATACTCACAATAATCCTGGCAAATCGTAAAGCCCTGACAGTCAATAACTGTTGCCTTGCATCCCGTAGTACCTATATCAAGTCCAATCGTTGCCATTTCATTGATCTCCTTTATTCGATAGAACTAAAGACCGATACGCTTATATCCGAGATATTTTGTAAATGCCTCTGCAAGGGTATCTACAACATCTCCGGAAGTAATCGTCACATGATGGCGGAATCCGTTTTCACTGATTCGATGCAATTTGTTTTGAAGGTCCTTTGTTTCAAGCACAGCATGTATGCCAAAGAAGTCGTTATCCACCCTATCCTCCGTTATTTGTCCTTTATCCGTATAAAAGCATATCTCTCCCGCTTCTGTTCTTACGCCTGCAAAGGTAATCTCACCTGTCCGCACTTTACCCACATTCAGTCCCCAGCTGCAGCCCTGACCAAAGGTCTTAGAAAGCATCTTATGCTCTTCAATTACGCCAGGTCCCTGCATCAGCTCCATTGGAAGCGGTCCGCAATGAAACAGGATACATTTGTTGCTTTCATTTTCATAGTTATTATTGAAATCAAGGCATCCTGAGGACTTTTCCGAAGCCAAAGCCAGCCCCAGCATAGAGATGGCATTTGTGACATCCATTTCGCATACTGCAGGAATACCGGATTGATTTAAAATTCCCATTACAGCACAAGGTGTTATTCCGAGCTCTGTCTGAAGCTCACTCCAGCAACGGATTGCTACTGCATCCAGAGAATCTTCACGGATAATATCTGAAAGTGCCGCAGCAAATCTTCCCATTACCAGATCCCTGTCCTTGGGAACATTTTTAAAATCTGCCGTAGCTTTCAGTGAAGTAATCCAATCCTGAACTGCGCTGTCAGTCTCATTGTATTTTTTCATACGCGCAAAGACTACCGAAAGGTCATAGGCTTCAACATCAATACCATGGCGCTCCAAAGCTACCTCATCATATCGGACGCTTTTGAATGCAGATGTCCTAGCTCCTATTGCACCCAGACGCATTCTTTTCATTCTCTTTACGATTCTGCATATACCAGCAAACTTTTTCAGCTGTTCAGCAAATTCCACACTTAAAGGATGTACAGTAAACGGTGTAAATGACGTATATGGAATGCCCATCTGTTTTAAAACACTTGTGAGAGCCAGTTTACCGCAAAAGGCATCCCGTCTGTGTTCAAAGTCCATCATACCGAGTTTATCAGGATATGCCTGAAGAAGGATTGGGACATCACAGTCCTTAATGGCAGCCTTAATTCCATTTTCATCTCCGAAATTAGGCAAACATATTACAAGCCCGTCATATTCACCACGGTGCTCTTTTAAGAACCCGGCAAAAACAGTGCCCTCCTGTGTTGTCTCAACAGCACCGTACTTTGTCAAATCCTCATTAATGGTGAGACATTCAACTCCAGCATTTCGAAAGGCTGTTCTCATTTCTTCATATGCTGATTTGATGACAGAACTGGGAAAAAATCCACGGTTTGCTACTAGCAATGCTAACTTCATATAGTACCTCCTCTTCTTAACGACCAATAATGTTATCGTTAACGTCTTCGATAATTCTTTACTAACATTGGCTTCCAGTTTGTGAAAATATCTACTGCAAACCATCTGCGTGGAACAATATACGATATCGATTGGCCTTCAGTATCGCTTCATCAAGAAGATACGCCCCACACAAAGGAGCAAAAACATCATCACCACAGATGTACATTCCATTTCCCTGATACGTGAATTTGCTTAGTTCAGCAGGTCCCTTACAGCTTTCACTCAAAGTACCCAGCACCAGCGCACCATGCCGAAGGGTAAACAGTCCGCTACCTCTATGCTGGTTGCCAATGGTAGGTGACATGAAAAGTGGAATATTAAAATTGAGCACTATCACCGTACCTTCTTTTAAGCTTGCCTGAAAAATTGCGAAGCCCTTTTCTACAACAAATCCAGCTTCAGCTCCATTGACTAGTACCTTCACATTTTCCGCCCATGGCGGAAGATACAATTTCAGTGTGATACGGCGGCCATCACCTTTACAGACCTCAAAGCAAACATTACCTTCCAGCGGATATTGTGTGCGTTCACGCAGTACCAGCCCCGGAATCCATTCCGGAGAAAATATTCCATCGCAATAAAACGGAATGGTCAATTGATCTGCTTCACCATACATACTGAAGCCCGCGATAGATGACGTTCCTTCACCACCCCGCATTGAACAGCACCAGTAAGCTTCGTAGAAAGATTTGTAAACTTCTACAAAACCATCCTCCACACAGTGATCACAGCCAAAACCCCCATTGGGACGCTGTCCTCTGTATATACCGTTGAACCATATATGGTGGGCATCTTCCAGATAGGTCGCTTCACCGGTTTCCTCCCATAAGTAAAAAGCGATCATGAAAGAATCTATAATACCGCATGGCTCTGTCCATGATGGACGGGAAAACCAGTTGTAGTTCGCATAATTCTCGGTCATTCCCTCAATCTTGTATAAGTCAAAGATCCGCTTACTGAAGGCAAGATAGCTCTCATCACCAGTAAGCGTGTACATACGCATGATGCCGCGTGTCGCTGTCAGGGTAGCATGGGTCTGCATTGTGATGCCGGCAAAATCTATTTCAGCAAACACCCTGACCATCTCCTCAATGAGCTCTCTCAGCTGAGGCATCCTAAGAAGCTCGTAAGCCTGGGTCAATCCATCCAGGGAGATGAATGCACAGCCGGTGTCGCTGGAAATCTGCCAGCCTGACACGGTAATACCTGCAAGCTCACCTGCCGCCTTGCCCTCGTAAACACGCTGTTCTTTCTTCCTTGGGTAGTAGGTAAATTTATCCTTTAGCGGCAGAAAGAGCTTTTCTATTATGACAGCGATTGCTTGCTTGACGTGATCTATCTTTTTCCATTGATAATATTCAATCAATCCACGTAGAAGCCAGCCATGTCCGGAAAGCTGCTGCTCGTTAATTGCAGACAGGTCAAGCAGTTCTCCGCGGTAGCCATCTTCGTTCATATGGTCAAGAATCCACTGTACGATTTCGTCTAAATATGCAGGTTCTGTTTTCAAGGTACGTCCCAGCAACGTTAACGCAAGTACCGTACGTCCTTCCCAGTCACCCGGCCATCCAACGTTCTCAGCCTCTGTGGTACCGGCAACTCCCGGTAGATAATATCTGTCATGAATACGTGCAAAGTTCTTTATCATCCTTGCAGCTGCTTCCCCTTTTATGACAACATGATCCCTATTGATTTTTTTCATCTCCGCCTCCGTTCTGCCGCTATGCCGGCTCTAAATTAAAGACTGTAGTTTTTTTGCTGCACCGGTTATTCCTTTACACTTCCCAATGTGATACCTTGTGCGAAATACTTCTGAATCAGCGGGTAGAGAATAATCAGCGGCAGTGTTCCAAGAATAATTTGTGCACTCTTAAGGTTGTTATTGGACAGCATGTCGTAATTGGCTATGGCCTTGTTGCTGGAAACAGAAGTCAAATCCGTCTTGATTACCAGCGTCTGCAGATAGCTTTGGAGTGGGTAGTTGGCACTGGAGTTCATGTATATAATTCCATCGAACCACGCATTCCAGTGAGCGATAAAGCAGAACAATACCAAGGTGGAAAGTGCTGCATAGGACATGGGTAAATATACCTTGAAAAGACATGTCCAGTGACCTGCACCATCCAGAAATGCCGCCTCAGATAAGGTCTTAGGTATACTCCTGAAGAAGTTGAGTAATAGGATTACATTAAAAACCGGAACTGCACCCGGCAGGATTAACGCCAAAATATTGTCAATCAGACCAACCTTGTATACGACCATATAGGTAGGAATCAAACCTGCTCCGCACAACATAGTGAATACAAAGACCCATGCATATACGGTACGTCCTTTAAACTCGGCATTTGATTTTGATAAAGGGTAAGCAGCCAATATTGTGAGAATCATATTCAAGGGAATACCGATTGCGACCCGTTTGACTGACATCCATAGCGATTGAATAAATTCGTTTTTATTGAGGCAGTATTCATATGCAGCCAATGTAAAATTCCTGGGAAAGAAAATGACCCCTCCCCTTGCGAGACCTTTGCTTGAGCTTAATGAAACAGCCAGTATATAAATCATCGGTGCGATGCATATGGCAGCCAGCATAATTAGTACAAGATAATTCAGTATGCCAAACACACTGATTTCAGAGCCTCTCTTTTTCAACCTTTATTCCTCCTATGCGATGCTAAAAAATACGATAGTCAGCAACCTTATACGCAATGAAATAGGATGCTGATACAAAAATTGTCGAAATCAGCGACTTGAAAATGCCAACAGCAGCGGCAAGAGAGTAACGTGACTGAACAAGGCCTAAACGATAGATAAATGTATCCAGGATATCACCGGTGGAATATACAACAGGATTATACAGGGTAAACACCTGTTCGAATCCTGTATTCAGTAGTGTTCCGATACTAAGTACCATGACCAGTACTATAATTGGGGCAATTCCGGGCAGAGTGATATACCATGCTTGTTTTAGTTTACCTGCGCCGTCCATTTCGGCTGCTTCATATAATGTCGGGTCAATATTGGTCAATGCTGCAAAATACACGATTGTTGCAAAGCCGAATTCCTTCCATACATGTGATATGATCAGGGTCCATGGGAAAACCTTCGGATTGCCTAAAAAGGATACCGGTTCCGCGCCCATAGCCGTCAACACTTGATTGAAAACACCATCCAATGAAAGAATTTCGATCAAAATGCCGCCCAAAATAACCCAGGAAAGAAAATGGGGCAGGTATATAATTGTCTGTATCGTCCTTCTGACTGCTTTGTTTCGGGCTTGATCAAGCATAAGCGTCACTACAATTGCCATCACCTGTCCCAATACAATTTCCATAAAGGATATGAAAAAGGTATTTCGTATTACTTGTAAAAAATTCGGCAGGATAAACATTTCCATAAAATTAGCCCATCCGACCCATTCGGAACGAAACCAGCCCTGAATAGGACTAAACTCCTGAAATGCCATCACAAGGCCAAACAAAGGACCATATGCAAAAACAATTACGATTAAGAGCGCCGGCCATATCATCAGATGAAGGGATAGATTGGAGGTGTTTATTCCGCGTTTTGTTTTAATTTTTGTCATCATTAAATTATTCTCCAATAATAAGGTATTGCGGCAATAAAACTCCAGCCGGAATACCCTTCCTTATATAAGGGGGGAGCGAACTCCCCCTCTTTCATCCCTTTCTTAGCTATTATCTTGCAGCATATTCTTCATTTACTTCTGCTACAATCTGCTCTCCGCCCATCTTGTACCAATTCTTCACAAAGGCGTCAAATTCATCGATGGAAGCACCTAAAACGATATTGGTAAATGCCTGTTTCTGCAGGTCGGTCAGAGATGCCCATGATTTAACCATAGTAGGGGTTGGAGCACCATACCAGTAATCCTGTATGTAATGCTTCGGCAAGATATAATTCTGGTCCAATACTGACAGTGAAGACGGATCACCAAAAATCTTGGCCAGCGCCCAGTCTGTCTTGTCCGTGGAACCATTTTGCAGGTTGATTACATTGTTGTAGTTCTGCACAGCCTGCGTCGGCAGCCCGTCGGGAGAGTTCTTTTTCAGTGCTTCTGCAATTAAGCGCTGATTAATCAGATTATTATCCGGTGTACTGATGTTTGCCGGTGCATAATTCCAAACTGCGCGTCCGTCCTTGTCCGTAATATAATCGCCATCGTTGCTCTGCTTATCGACAAAGAGGTTAATCAGCTTGATCAATGCTTCAGGGTTCTTACAGTTTTTGTTGACAACGAGATAGTAAGTAAAGCCATTCATAACTGTACTCTTGGCAGGATAATCAGCTTCTGTCAAAGCTGGCAGCGGATAAGATTGCCAGTCGGCATTTTTATCGGCATCCCAATTGTCCATGCAGTGCAGCGGAGTAATATAGTTGTCAAACATCATGCCTATTTTACCAGTGGTAATATCCTGTTTATAATTATCGTAGGTTTTTAAATAGAACTCTTTGTCCAGCAGACCATTGGAATACATCTCCTGAACTTTAAGCAATGCTGCTTTCATTTCCGGCTGAACACTTCCATAAACCAGCTTGCCGCTGCTGTCAGGATACCAAATGTCCCTGTATGCATTCATTCCGCAAAGCAGGCCGTTATAATCCAAAAACGACTGCATTCCAAGTCCCAATGTATCGTCCTTATTGTTTCCGTCAGGATCGTTTTTTGCAAAAGCAGTAGCTACTTCAATCAGTTGATCTACCGTTTTAGGCACAGACAAGTTTAGCTTTTTCAGCCAGTCATTTCTGATCCATAACTGTTGAATCGAATCAGTTTTCCAGCTGTTTGCCTGAACGATGGCATACAATTTATTATCGACAGTACCTGCTTTTAAAGCATCTCCTCCATCTAAATTCATCCGCTCTTTTGTTGCTTCAGAAGCAGTAGTTTCATAAGCCTCTGTCAAGTCAGCCAGCATGTTTGATTTCATAGCTTGCTTGAAGCCAACTGCATCCAGTGGAAAGAAGTCCGGCATATCTCCGGTAGAAAGCATCAATGCAATTTTCTCAGCATACTGTGCGCTGGGTGCGACCCATTTGTATTTGATTTGGATTCCGTACTCTTCTAATGCAGCTCTGGTCCAGATATTGTTTTCAATATCTTCTCCCTCTGCAAAGGTTATAGTTGATGGATCCAGTTCCTTAATTGAAGTTACTGTAACAGTTTCAGGATATTTCTGTTGGCCTGGTGTTGCAAATTTAGAAATGGGTGTAGTATTCTCAGGAGTATTGGTTGTTTCCGGTTCAATCATTGTTTTGTCTGTGCTGGTATCATCCTCCGGTGCCTTTGAATTACCGCAGGCCACAAATGACAAGCACATCATTAATGCCAGTACGAGAGCGGTCATTTTCTTAAAATTGTTCCACAGCTTCATATTACGAACCTCCAACTTTTTTTGTAGAATTCTACTAATAAAATGATAGCATCGTTAAAAAACCGGAACAAGCCGCATTAATTTACTTATGGTATCCGCTGTCAACAAGATTGATCTGCGCCCTTCTTCGGTACTCCTGCGGTGTAACTCCCTGGGAACGCTTAAAAAGACGAGCAAAGGATTTGGATGAATCATAGCCCACCCGCTCTGCAATATCCTTTATTCTTATATTACTATCGGCCAGCATCCGCTTGCTTTCTTCAATGCGCATATTAAAGACGTAGTCGGATAAATTTGTGCCCGTAACCGTTTTATAAAGCCGTGATAAATAAGAAGGATTAAAATGAAACACATCTGCGAGATTTTGTAGTGATAGATCATCTGCAAGATGGCTGTCTATATATTTTTTCATCAACATTACAATAGGGGACTGGGAATAAAACATTTCCCTCCTTTTCTCCCACAAAGGCGGCTCTGGCTCCTTCGTGCTTTCACATACAGGCTCGGTTATTTCATCTATCATGTGAATTTTCTTATAAGCTTGAAATGACTTCCTGACCTCTGTAAGAATTTTGTCGTCATTCTCCGACTTCAACAGATAGCGAACACCCTCATACTGCATTGCTTCATACAGATAATCAAAATTACTAAATCCCGTCAAAAATACCACCTGACAGGTGGGCTGCTTTTCCCTCAGGAATTTCAGCAGCTTTAGTCCATCCATACCTGGCATGCATATATCCGACAGCATTACGTGTATCTCAGTTTTATCAATAATCTCCAGCGCATTTTTCCCGGAGCTTGCCGTATAAATACAGTAGTCTGGACAATTGCCAAACAGAGCTGACAGCCACTCCAAAACAAACAGCTCATCATCAATAATCAACAGGTTACAACGCATACTTTACTCCTTTTCTTCGAATAAAAACGGTGATATTAGTTTTAACTGAACACTAAAGCCTCCCATAAAATTCCGGCTGACTTGCAGGCCGCTTCCCTCTCCAAAGCGCATCGCTATTCTGGCATGGATATTATAAAGTGCGGTACAGTCGGTTTCAACGTGATTCATTTGTAAACTCTGCTGCAGATCACGAATGGTGTCATCGTCTGCCGAATCACCATTATCATCCACAAAAATACTGATTTCTTCCTTGGAAAACCTATACGTCAGATTAATGATACCTTCCTCCGCCTTATTTTTTAATCCGTGTTCAAAAGCGTTTTCAATTAACGGTTGTATGATTAGTCTGGGCACATACAGCTTTCCGTATTCTTTTGGCAATTCCTCAATATAGATTCTGATCCTGCCCCGAAAACGCATGGATTGGATATTTGCATAGGTCTGTGCATGAGCCATCTCGATTTCCAGTGGAATTTGCTCCTCTTTATCCCGCGTAATAAACTGAAAATACTCGCCCAGATGGTCTGAGAGCCTTTGTGCATTGTCCAGGTCCTTTGACATAATCATTCTTTTCAGCATAAACAGGCTGTTATACAGAAAATGCGGGTTGATCTGAGATTGCAGATGCTTTAGCTCTGTTTGCTGCAGAAGTATTTTTTGCTTATAATTCTGATTGACAAGCTGATTGATCTTCTCCAGCATCTCATTGAATTTCTGATAGAGATATTTGAATTCGTCGTTATGCATGTGATGAACTGTATGGGTCATATTCCCCTTTTCAACCTCACGGAAGGACGAGATGAGCTTTTTGATGGGCACATGAATAAACCTGTAGGTTGAAACGGAGTACAGCAGGATTATTATCACAGACAAAATAATAAATATCCGCAAATAAATGCTGTATACTTCCAATCCGCCGAAAATCTCCTTCTCAGGTATGAAATTAATCAAGGTAAATCCAAGCTCCTCAGAACGCGAATACACCGTAAGAAAACGGTTCCCATTTTTTTCAGTAAAAATTTTTTCTCCCGGACTATGGCTGAGAATTCCATTTATATCTTCCTCCGATAACTGTCCTAAAAGCTGATACCGGGAACCGGATATGATACTTTTGCCATCAGTTAGAATAAAGCAGTTTCCTTCATAGATATCGGGAAGCTCAATTGCTTCCAAAAACCCTCTTTCAGAAATTTCAATTGTCAGAACTGCTGTAGGTTCAGCTGTCGCCTCGCTGCCGGTATTTTCAAGCAGATACGCCGCAGGGTAGGTATTCGATAGCGTAATCCTTCCATTTTCAAACAGCAGGACAGAGCTAGCATTTTTATACATTTGGTACTTGTCATCATCCAGAGATTCAATTCCTTTGCTAACGGAATATTGTTCCTCTACCGTCGGCATGTAAACCACAACATCTTTAATAAAAGAATCACTCAGATAAATGGTTGTCAACTGACTGTGCATATTAGTAAAGGCTTCATACTTTACCCGCTCTGACGTGATATCAGACAAATTTACAAGATTTTGTAGGTTACGGTTCTTAAGACAATCATACTGCAGAATCTTGAGCTTGTTGATAGAGGTCTCCATTTTATCAATGACAAAATCCCCTTGTGCCTTGACAGACATTCGCAGTTCATTTTGTATGGCATTGGAGCCCCAATAATAAATGTAAAATCCAACCCCGTATATCGGAAGCATAATAAGCAGAAAAGTCAGAAACAATCTTCTGAAGACAGAAAATACCCATGTGTTTTTTTCATACAAACGCACCATACTGTTCTCCGATCATTGCAGCATCTATATCTTGTAAATACTTCGACTTTCATAATTCAAGCTAATATCTCATGTTGTACTTTATATCTTTCCGCATCCGTTGTCAAAACATTTTGCCTGGTCTCGTAATACCCACCGGGCAATATATTATTTGTTTTATCATAGGCCAAATTTACCAGAATCTATGATCTTCCAATCAGAAAAATGACATAAAGAATTGTCATCAAACACATTATGTCGACTATCTTCCAGATAAATAAAAACCCCAGAGGCTTTGTTCCTCCAGGGTTTCAGTTGGTTGCGGGGGCAGGATTTGGACCTGCGACCTTCGGGCTATGAGAATGGTTAAGTGATTAATGTAAATTATGATAAGCTTGACAAAGGAATTCAGAGCATTTTTGAGGGAGTCATCAAAGCAGCGGTTCGATTTTCTTCTGAATGAACTGGACGCGGTCAAAGATCCGGGGCTTGAAGGTGCCTACGATTCCGACGCAAACGCCTTTTGCCTCGTTGACATAGATGATATTTCCTCCATCGCCTATGGCTGCATAGATTCGTTTGCTGGCGTCTACGATCCACCACAGGAAGCCGTATGACATATTCCCAAACCGGTCATCCAAATCAATATATGGAGTTAAAAACGCATCAATCCATTCTTCAGCTACGATCCTTTTTCCATTATATATCCCTTTCTGAAGGCACATAAGACCTATTGCGGCAAGATCATTGGCCGACAGAGCAAGTCCCCACCCAGCAGTATTCACATTCTGCGGGTCCGCATACCAGACATTGCCCTTCGGTTCCTTGCACATAAGAAAGTTGAACTGCTCCTCTTTTGTGCTATCTTCCTTATTCGTATGGCACGGAATACCAAGCGGTTCAAAGAGACAGGTGTTGGCAAAATCAATCACCTTCATGCCGCTGACATTTGCTATCACGCCGGACAGTATTTGAATCCCAAGCGTTGAATACTTGAACTCACCCGTGATGCCGTTTCTTCCGCCAAGGATGTCCAGAGCCGCTTTTGTCCAGTCATCGCTGGTACAGGCCTTTGTCCAGGGTTCAGACTTGTACTTGTACGGGGCTGTCATCGTGAGAAGGTGGCGGAGCGTGACATCATAGATTGTCTTTTCTCCTCGTTTCACTCGATAGTCGGGGAAGAACTCCAGAACCTTCTGGTCAACACTCATGATCAGGCCTTTGTCGATTGCAATACCGGTCAAAAGTGCCATGACGCTTTTTGTGACTGACATGATATTAAGTGTATCCCCTCGCTTGTATCCATGCCAGTAGTCCTCATAAACTATGCTTCCATTTTTGATGGCAGTTATCTCACAAATGTTCTTCTCGTTACCTGAGCTCTCTTCCACATACCTGTGCAGTTGCTCAAATTCTATTTTCTTTGCAATCATTTTTCCCACTCCTTTAAAGCTGTTAAAGGATATCCTTGAAACAAAGGATAAGGCCATTAAAAATAAATTGCAAGACCCATTGTTTTTGGCAACATAAATTTCTTGCAGTCTGGAACTTAATTTTCCAAGCACCCCTTTCCCATTAATGGGATTTCATAGTCGAGTGGGTAAGCCGATAGCTTTGGCCTTGAAAAACCAGCAGGTGACTGTGATGCACCAGACGGTCAATGATTGCACTTGTCAGCTTCTCATCATAGAAAATGCCGTTCCATTTACTGAATTCCAGGTTAGTTGTGATGATTATGCTCCTTTTTTCATAACATTCCGATATCACTTGAAATAGCAACTGGGAGCCTTCTTTCTCAAAGGGGACATAACCCCATTCATCACAGATCAAGAGATCCGTTTTCTCTAGCTGTTTCATAAACCGCTTGAGTTCGCCCTTTGCCTTTGCCTCGCTTAAATGATTGACCAGTGCTGCTGTGCGATAGAATTTTGCCTTCAATCCCCTGGAACAGGCAGCAACACCAATGGCAGTAGCCATGTGACTTTTACCAGTACCCACTGGTCCGTAGAGTATTAGGTTTTCAAGCTTTTCAATAAAGCTTCCGGACTTTAATTCCTCCAGATGGACGGAAGCAGGTATCTGGATATCCCCGAATTCATACCCTTCAAAGGTCTTGATGACGTCAAAACCAGCGGACTTTAAGTTCCGGTTCTTTCTTGTCAACTCCCGATGATCCAGTTCCATCTTCAATAACTGTGCGAGGAAATCTCCAAAATCAACAGCAGCAATCTTTAAATAGCTTTCATATATGTTTTTCCCGAACCGCAGCTCCTTGCAATAATGTTTTATCAACGCATCTGAACTCATAATGGCAGCCCTCCGGGTACAATCAACTCATCATATACCTTGATATCCGGAATATACTTCTTAAGTTCCGGAACCGTATGGGGAAGCTTGACTTCCGGCTCCGGCAAAGTTCCGGTCGTTAAGCGACAATAAACGGCCCATATACTATCCGGATCCCTGGCTCCCAATTTGATTCCTTCTTCAAAGGCTCCGATGGCTGCATCAAAGCTTGCCGTCATTGTCATTCTCGAGAGCAGTTTCAAGGATTGCTTTTTGCGTTCATAATCGCATTGGTTTAAATATCCCTGCAGGACACCCGGCAGTTGGCTGAAAAGTCCTGTATATTTTAATGCCGTTGGTCTTTTGGACATCAGCTCAAGATAGGGAATCCAGTACATAGCCTCCTTTTCCTCACCGTAAAGCCTTTTGTGTCTTACGATATGATTGCAGTCGGCATCCAGCAGATCGATATCATAGGCACCGGCTTTGATGGTGACCTGACGCCCTGCCATTTCCGGAGAGGTGGAATATATTCTGCCGTCAAATTTGATTTTCCCATAGTTGTCCGCCTTCGCAAACTCATGTAGGAATACATCAAACGGAACCTTCGGAAGCTTGAAGAAATCCAGTTGATCCTCCCTGAACAAATCCTGGATCCGTCCATGTCCCTTGTAGTGTATCCTGTCCATGTCCCGGTCACATCGCAGCAGAAGCTCTTTGTTGTATTCCTTCAGGTTATTAAATTCCGGAACCGGAACAAACAGATTCCGGCGATGATAGCCCACCTTGTTCTCAACAGAACCCTTTTCATGTCCGCTGTTAGGGTTACAGAAGTTGCTCTGGAAGCCGTAGTGCATCATAAACCGTAAAAAGCCCTGAGTCAGGTCTCGTTCCCCATATTCCTTGATTTTCTTTACAACTGTGGACATGTTGTCAAACCAGATGGCAGTGGGTACTCCACCGATATGCTCAAAGATTGCCCTCATACCTTCCAGCAGGCATTCCTGATTAGCACTTTTGAATAACTGTGTATGCCCGCCATTGCTGTGAGGATAAGACATATTAAGGTAATACCCGTCATAGCTGATGCCATTGTCAACGAATTGGGCCTCTCCGAAGTCTACCTGGGCTTCTCCGGGAGGATGTTCCAGCGGTAGGAATCCTTCTGGATTCATCTGAAGTTCTTCCCGGATGCCAGCCACAAACTTTCTGACTGATCTTTCACTGGCATCAAATTCTTCTCCATATAGCTCTCGCAATCAGTCATACACTCTTCTGGCTGTGTGTCGCTGCTTGTGGGGAGCCTGTTGGTCCTTGACCAGCCATGTGGTTACAATGTCCTTGTATGGGGATAATTTGCCCTGTCGCCGTTGCTTCGGACGGAGTTCATGATTGAAATTGTCCTTGGCGACATACTTTTTCACCGTTTGAAAATCATGCCCAGTAATTTTGGAGATTTTTCTTAAGCTTTTGCCTTCAAACTTCCTCATATTTTTGATACGATATATCTGATCCATTGTCAGCATCCTTTCTGTACCCCCTTTGAAGTGTCGCAACTTAAAGGGTATTATTTTGAAGGGGTGCTTGCAATGGGTTTTTCCATTTTATGCAGGGTTTCTTAAGTTCCGGACTGCTTGGTTTTCATTATACCAAAAACAACCCATTATAAAATAAGTTTAAAAGCTTTTGGGTAGTGATCTCAAGTAATTTCTAGTCCAGATAAACATCAACTTATAGGTTTTTCGGCAATTTGCAGAATTGGAAAAACCGCTTATCCTTACAGATAAGCGGTCCTTCGTGGTTGTGGGGCAGGATTTAGACCTGCGACCTTCGGGTTATGAGGTATAGGAACACTATATTTACATGTGTTACCATATCCCCCGATGCCTTAGTACATCTGCATGGGCGTTGTTTTACACCTTTTCTTTTATTGGGATAAGCAAATCCAATTGTAGCCCTTCAGGTTCTGTATTCTGTAGACCTACGTGATTTACATAGTTTAGATGTTCCTCCAGAAGACCATGCATACACTCCCCATTATCATCGGCAATATTGGGCTCATAATTCAGATTATTGTGCGCCCATTCCAAGAGCCACTCCCACTCGTGAAAATTTCCCATTGGAATCATGTGGGCAGCATACAGCCCGCCCTTAAATTGCTTTTTGATTAAGGGCAAAGGTACGTCCATATCATCAGGGATGGTGACCCACATTTCATATCCATAAAAGGGTCTGTCACTTGAGGGATTGGGATGGTTAAAGCCATAATGGCGTAGGTCGGGTTTAATTTTACATAAACCACTTTCCTCTACAAACCTGTCAAGTGGCTTACTTGCATTCTGTTCGGGATTTTCACCGACATAATGACTTGCCGCGACAGTTGCCGGGGGCAGATATACAATACGTACATCCTTAAGTTTTGAGAGGTTTTCGCTTGCCTTGTTTAGTTCATCCATTGACTTATCCTCCTTGAAATTAATTTTGGATAAGGATAGTTATTCTATCACCTTCAGTATGGCTTCATCATCAAACAAGTCCAGTTTTACCTGCACATCGGCTTTTTCCTGCAGCTTTATGACAAATGTGCTTAGTATTGCTCTTATTGTAGAGAGGGCTGTTATTTCATCATTCAGCTCGGATATATTCTGTTTGAATACCTCAAGAGCAGCAGTTGCATCTTTACAATGAAGTATTGAGTTGATTTGCTTGAGGGGGATACGCAATTTTCTCAATATAAGTATTTGCTGCAGAAGTAGCAATGCAGACTCGTCATACACCCTGTATGCATATTCATCCTTTTTTAAGCTCCTCAACAGTCCTATCTGTTCATAATAGCGAAGAAGCCTTGTTGAAATGCAAAAGCTCTTTGATACCTGGCTTATTGTTTTCAGTTCCATACATGAACTCCTTTCCTTTTCGAGTATAAAGGACGACACGACGTCAAAGTCAATGAAATTATCAAAAGAACTTCCAATCAAGTTATCACTTCATTTGATTAACTATATCGAGCAGCATACTTAACCATTTTGCATTTTCTCCATCATTAATTTACAATTCTTTGAAGACCTCGTTAGCTCTTGAACGTATTGGTTAATCTTGTCCATATTAAACCACCCACCTTGAACAATACAATCATTATAACATTTGTGGGATATGTTAATAATAATTCATTATATATGCCCCGTTGCTGTACGGTTGCTGTAAATCTACAATCAAAGAACAATTTTTTATTCTTATGCTTCTGCCCCAAAAACAGCTACGAACTGTCTATCTAAAATAAATCTATTGTTTTCCCATTTCAGAATGTTTTGAATATAGCCTAAAGCATCAGCATTATACCTTCCCGCTACCTTTTGAAATGCTAATAATTCATATACTCTGTTTGCGTCAAAATCCACAGGGTACAAGCCACTTAACGGATTTACAAACCCGGAAATAGGACTCTTTAATTTACCGTTTGAATCATATATTTCACTCAAATATTCAGGCCCCTTATAGGATATATCTAATACATATCTCGTATTGTTAATTTTGCTTACTACATCAACCTTATAGAAGTCCCTATACGTCACTTCATAATGAAATTCCTGATTATATATATTATAGTCAAAAATTAACCTCGAAATATTATTAACAAACGAGTATATATAATAATAAGTAATTCCGCCACTTCCGCCTGAAGTAATACTAATTAAAATATCATATACTCCGTCGCCAGTAAAATCGTTTAAATAGAGTGTAGGATTATACCCTGCATTTTCAGCGGGTAATGTAACACTTCTGGATGTGCCTGTTCTTCCATCCCTTACTACAAGTGTTATGTTTTGAATAAATGGACTGTCAGATGTTTTTATGCCAGTCAGATAAACATCATCAGGTATTCTATCACCAGTCACGTCTCCCCGTATAAACGAAACAATATTTGATTGAGTTATATTTGTATTAAAAGAATAATTATTCATATTTACCCCTTCATTACGGCTATATATTATTCTATGGGAAAGTTGATATATATGTTATACAAAAAGATAATATAAAACCTCAACTGTATGAAGGGCTCTATTTAGATGTGGCAGGACAACTTGATGTGCTCCCCTTAGAGTAGACATTGGAAATAAAAAACACTGTATACGGAAAAGAGGAGTATATCATAGCTTACCCTGGGGCTTCTTGGATTCTTTTCAGGCATTAAATTATAAACCTTATCCACTTAAAATGAACATACATGATATAGATTTTCACCGTTAATATCACAGCAAGCCATGAGTTGATATGTTTCAGCTTGTTACCATACCTGTTTATTAACCACATTATGCTGCCCGTCAACCCTACCACAGCAACCGCCACAATCTCCGGCGCGGTGTGAAATATACTTCTCAATAGCGGGTTGGCTTCTTCAATCAAATTTAGCTTAATACCTGTATATGTTAAAACTATATCCAAAATAGACAGTATAAATATAAGTATCAAAACCTTTTTCAAGTTCGGCATCTCCTTTTTAAAGCAAAACTATATTATATTATTTATTTTAATGTTGTTATCTATTCCGCTAGATAATTTGAAGCTAGCTTGATGAAACGACTGACTCAATTGGCATATACGTTGGTTACTCGACTTTATTGACGGGTATAATCCGGATTCTTTGATTTCTTAATATCAAACTTCTCCGCTTTCTTGCTGGCCTGAACTGCCCAAAATAAAAACTGGCGGAGTAAAGGCAAAAAATAAGAACCCCCGATTCCTCGGAAGTCCCTATTTGCTTTGGTTGCGGGGGCAGGATTTGGACCTGCGACCTTCGGGTTATGAGAATGGTTAAGTGGTTATTGTAAACTGAGATAAGTTTGACAAAGCTTGATTTATTAGGGTTTCTTAAATGGCAATAAGTATCTATTTGCTTTGATTAAGTTTAGTTTTATGTAAGGCTGTCATCAAAATTGTCATCAGAATTTCTTTAATGCCTCATGATAATTTTTTCCTGCTTTGAAACTTCAGTCCAAAAGGGGCATTTTTATCGAATCATCCCGGCTTAAACCACATTCTTTATCTGACAAAGCATTTACAATACTTTGATGAGGGTTTTGTAAAGTTAATTCCAATTCAAAACAAGGTAGTTGCTGCGTTTGAGAGGCTCCGGCTCGCTACCTGACACTCTCTGCGCAGTGAAACCAGGGCGGCAGGCTACATTAACACTAGCTTGTCAGGATGCATACCTGGGTGGGCAGTTCCCGCGCCTTCCCGCTTACAGAGACGCTCACTGGAACAGCGTACAAATAGGAACACAGGTGGGCACGAATGATACTGCAGAGGAGGACAGCAGGGAAAAAAAGAGGCCGGTGCAACTCCAGGCCTCTTTTTGTTACCATTTTTTTGATCCCTACAATTATCATAAGAGCACCAAAACCACCGAATAATAGTATAAACCCTATTATGCCAATAAAGTCACTATTTTTCTGAGGTGGTACGACAAAAATTACTGTGGTTGCCGCAACAAGTACCAAGCCATCTATTATATATCCAAGAATTCGTATTAAAGGAGCTTTGGACTTTGTATTTTGTTAATTATTTCCTTATATCTCCTATTTACTCATAAACTTTATATTGTATTTATCGAACAGTCCCCTGGTCATACTACTTTCGGAATGCGGGACTTTGCCTTCAGCTTCCTTCAGATTCCTTGTCGTCAGGGACGCTGTTCGGCTAATGGTTCCCACTACAAAGCCCATAGCGGACTTTCACCGCCGAGTTACTGCCCATGTCGGGCAAACAAAGAAAAGTGGTTACCTCTATTGAGATAACCACATAAAAATGCCATACTTTATTTACTACTTAGTTAGGAGACAGGAAGTCCCTGGCTACTTCCGCTACTTCTATATTATCCGAGCAAAGACCTATGTTGATATAGTAGTTAAATAGCTCAGGTAATATTTCAATCAAAAGTTCTAGAAGTCTGCGATATTCCCATTCATCTTCAAGATTAATACTCTTTTCTACCCCTTCTGAGAGATAATTAATAAGCCATTCCTTTTGAATCTCTTTTATTTTTTCCCGTGCTAAGGTAATTACCCCTACGTTTTGAGCTAAACATGCATTTTCTAGAAGGACTCTTAGTATTTTTAATCCCTCTGAAGGCGGTAATTCTGTAATATTAGCGATTTTCTCATAAGCATTTTCTGATATTTGGTTGAGTTTTTCACGTAGCTGTATAATGTATCGTGAATCAGTAAAATCATTCATTATTTTTTACCCCCATATTTCCAAGGCAGTGACTGATATAATTTATTAAATTCATCGACAGTCATAGGTTTAGTAGGACAAATAGTATAATGTGTTTCGGTATGTCCGGAACTAGGATTAACTTCTATGCCATCTGCGACAACTCCCAAACCATCAGGTAACCTTGTTCCTGCAGGTAAAGTGTAATATTTACCTGTTAATGGGGCTTTATTAACATTCGCAAAAGTCGATGCACCTTTTACTTCAGTTTGAGAATTTCCAATAATATCGTTTCCACTTTCCACACCAAAATCCTGTACAGCGCGAGCATTTCTCGGTTGAGTTGAGTTTCCAAAAGCGTTCAAATCCTCAGGTATAGTATTTAAGATTTTAGGAGTTTTTACTGCCTGCGTCTTAAGAGTTCCTGCATTATCGCTAGCATTGCCTTTAGGGTAAGTCTTAGCTCCATTTGTTTTAGTTGTCGGTGTATTTATATCGTCCTCATCATAAGCTGAATAAGCGTTTCTATTATAATTTGATGAAGACATGGCATCATACATTTCGCTCTCTATTTGGTAAGAAAATGTAAACAGATTTACTCCCCATCCTGAGGTTGCTAATCCAAGATCACTTTGGTCTTTAAAAGAATAGAAATCAAGCATGCCTTTAAAGAAACTACTGAAAGATGAAAAAACGTCCGATTTCTTAGAATTTATGTTGTTCGTTGCTTTTTGCCATGCTATTGCAGCATCTACCCTTTGTTGTTGCGAAGCTATCGCACTTTCGACCCTTAATTGCGTTGTATGAGCTTGATTTACGGTCTTTTTCGCTAACTCTTTTGATACTCCATCTCCTACTGTTAAAACTACACTTGGTAAATTTGAATTCCGGATTTCTATCGCACTGACCTTTGCATCAATTGCAGCCGCTTGTGTAGTTTTATTGTCTGAGTCTTTATTCTCCATATAGTATTGTATGTCAGACAGATAGCATTCTTGCTCACTTGGAGACCATGAATAGAATTCGCCTTGAGATACATTAGGTACATTTGAAGGTACATGGCCCGTCGGATCCCAATACATGATCGGCTCATTATGACAATACGTATAAAGATTCAAGCTCAGCGGATCCGCCGCACTTCCCCTGTACGTATCCTCGCTCAGGAACCTCGCTATCTTGCTGTCGTAGTACCTCGCATTCAGGTAATACAGCCCCGTCTCACTATCATACTGATACCCGGCATAAGTGATATTGTTATTCACGCTGCCCGTCTGATCCAATATATTACCGAAAGCATCGTAGTAGTAAGAAGCTTGGACTGCTCCGGTGTTGTCAAGGAGCGCGGTCACGTCAGCGTGGCCATTGTACATATAGTACAGATTGTTGCTTCCCGCTGTCCTGGATATCAGGTTGGTTCCATAAACATTGCATGCCGTTTGTGCACCTGCACTGTTCGTTTCCAGTATTACCTTATCATACTCATATAGGTAATTGGTGATCTGCCCATTATCATTTTTAACAACCCTGTACCCTTCTCCATTATACTGGTATTTCTCGGTTTTGTCACCCGCAGTCACTGCAGCCAGCTGATTCCAGCCATCATACTGATACAGAGCGATAGCGCCTTCTGTTGAAGTTCCCGCTTTATGCAGGTTGAAGGTTCCGGTAGCTGTCAGGTCAACTGGTTTCTTGGTTTCCGTCGCTTTGCTGATCATGTTGCCATTGTTGTCATAGGTATAATTCACGGTTACCGTCGTGCTGCCGTCGTTTTTCACAGTATTTGTAAGCCTGTTCTGCTCGTTATAGGCGTATGTCGTAATTGCAGCCGAAGTACCTGCGGTGGTGGTTTCCGTCAGCCTGTTTCCTGCCTTATCAAAGGTATAGCTGGTTACTCTTCCGTTTGGCTCAGTAGTACTTTCCAGCCTTTCGAGACTGTCATAGGTATACGAGGTAGTACCTTTGGAATCGACTTTGGTTGTCTGGTTATGCGCTGCGTCATACATATAGCTGTAGCTGTCAATTACCGTTCCGTCAGCCTTTTTGTTAACAAGGGTTTTGATAAGCCCATCCGCATAATAGGTGTATTCCTCTTTCGCTCCGCTTGGATACTCTACGGACTTCCGGCCTCCGTTGGCATAATAGGTGTAGGTCGTACTGTCTTCACCTGCAATCACGTTCGCAAGCCTGCCAGCCTTATCGTACACTCTTTTGACCATATTACCTTTCGGGTCTATGGTGGTTTCCGAATACTTCCCGTCGGCTTCGGCACTGTCATAGGTATACGTCGTCTCGCCAATCACCGGTACCGTTTTTGATGTCACTCTATTCAACTCATCATATTCACGGGTAGTAATTCCGGTGCTGTCGTGCATGGTCAACTGGTTCCCATTATCGTCATAGGTATAGCTGATCGAGATAGCTCCCGCCGTCTGTGTAAGTACTCTGCCAAAGACATCATAGCCGTAGCCGGTTTTCACACCGTTCCGGTCGGTTTTACTCTTTACGCTGCCATCTGCGTAATAGGTGTAGCTTTCGGTCTTCGCATTGATGTATGCACTTCCTGCCTTGCCGCCCTGGTCGATTTTCTTTATAGGCCTATCTGCTGCGTTATATTCGTAAGTGGTGGTATTTCCCTTACCGTCGGTCTGAGTCAGCATATTGCCGTTCAAATCATAGGTATAACTGGTCGTCTCCAGTTTGGCATTGACTACGGACTGCAGCCGGTTGAATTCATCATAGTTGTAGGTTGTGGATATATTCCGCCCGTCCGTCTTGGTGCGAATGTTGCCCACATCATCGTAGGACTGGCTTGTGGTATGTCCCTCCGGATCTAACGTCGCAATCAGCCGGTTGTTTTTGTCATAAAGGTATTGCGTTACATTACCCAAAGCGTCATAGGATTTGGTCTGTACCCCGATAGAATTGTATCCAAGTTTCTGGATTAGAGTGTAGGGGTCATGTATTTCAATGAGCCTTCCCAATGGGTCATACACATTGGCGGATACATTTCCAAGCAAATCTGTCACGGAGGTTTGATTGCCGTCCGCGTCATATCCGTACGTAGTTACCTTGTTTACTCCGCTTACCGTTATGGAAGTTGTTTTAAGCCTGTTCAACTTGTCATAGGTATTCTCAGTTGTATTGTTATTCCCGTCGATTACAAAGCGGGCATTCCCGTTTTTGTCATGCAAGCCGGGCCCAGCCGCAACACCAGGCTCCCACAGTTGCAGGCTGGCGATGGCTTGCGGCGGTTCGCCTGCAGCGCGGGTACACCCCACAAAGATTTTTACGGGACGATTTTCAATAAAATGGCTGCAGGGGACGAATTTCTACTGCCACAGGAATACTCCCGGCTCGCTCACTCGCCGCTGCCGGAACAAGATCACAGGGGTACGGATGCGACAGGCACTGCGGAGGAAGGCAGCGGGGAAAGAAAACAAAAAGAGGCCTGGAATTACTCCAAGCCCCTGATAGAAATCAACTACTGAAGGCAATTAATCTCTGCCCATTTCTACTACTTCTATTTTTGAAATTTTTTTATCCAGTTCTTTTTCATCATTGTCAGAGAATTCAGGTTGTTTTAATACATGAAAATTTATACCTGAGTATTCACACCACCAAGTGTCACTATCTTTGTCTGTTAACCATTCTGGAGATTCTCCATATTTTTGAAAGACATCGCTCATCGTACTTTCCCCGATAGAAATGCCCTCTATTGTCTCTCCAACATATGGTGCAGTTAGTATTATTTTATAAATTGTTTGAGACTCATCATTATCACAATAAAACAATATCCCAAGGCTCTCATATTTTACATCACTATATCCGTCATCCCATGTTGTCGTTTTGTAATTGTCCCCAAATTCCTTAATAACATCGCTTAACGTGGATTTACCAATGGCAATATCTCCAATTCCGATTCCTTCTTTTATGCCTAATTTATTTGAATCGGGGGATTCACCATTACTTGCTTTTTGGCTTGTTTCCGCTTCTGCTATTACAGTACCCTGAGAAGTAGTTTCAATTTCAGATGCTACAGTACCATTAGATTGCATGGCCGTCTCTTCCTTTAGCGTTTGAACAGAAGAACTGCTATCTACATTTGATTCAATTGTTTTTTTACCGGAACATCCTGTTAGTATTACAGCTAGTAACAATAATATAATAATTTCTTTCATTCAGTACACCTCGCAATTTCATTTATTGGCCTTGGATTTTCCAACATAATCCCAGTGCCAAGTTTCCCGGAATTTTTTATTCCTTTCGTCATAATAATATGCCTTAAATCCAAAGCTGTCAGCATTTTTCTCAAGCCATTTTACCTCTTTAGTTGTAGAATTACCAGTTCCATATATGTATTTCTTTTTCTTATTATCCCACATACCATCTTTGCCAGGATCTCCCGTACAAAGATCCATAGCAACACCCCATCCATGATTACTTGTCCCATATCCATTTTTAGGCTCCGCGGCTTTATTTCCTACACCCTTAATATATTTATTCCAATATTTCACCTGTGTATCATAATCGCGTAAACCTTCTCCTACAGCAAATTTACTTATACTCAAATCATCAGATGAGGAAGTAGTCTTATTATATTTCATTGCTGCATTAACAAGCATAGACCAACTCACAGCCGCATTAACATCTAGATAGGAATCGTTCCCTTTTGAATCCGGTACTCTTGCGAACCTGTAATCCGTTAATGGATCATAATGACCGTTTTTAGTCGCATCATTTACTTTATCAATTGTAGGTTTTTCTGGCTTCCACTTTTCACCTGCAAACAAATCTATAATTTCATAAGTAAATCCATGCTCTACTAGATACTTCAATATTTTGAGGGTGTACTCATCAGCGTCCCCCGTGATTTGTATTCCAGCAATCCATTGCGTCATTATCAAAGCAGAGGAGCTTTTTACACCCATAACACCATCCGGCGTGCCCTTGTTAGGGCTACCCACATCAAACCCCATTCTATTTAGATAATACTGGGCTTGTTGATTCGATGTATAAGTGGTCGGAGCCGAAATATTTGCAGAATTCGATGTGCTATCCGATGAGCTGCTATTTGACGAAACAACATTCGTCTGTTTATGTACATCAAATATGTCGCTGGTTCTTACATCGTTAGCCTTTTGTCCCTGTAAATCTCTTAGTTTTTTGTATTCGTAATAGTCTACAGAATCCTTATCATATTTCTTCATTGCATTATTATAAGTGTTGTAATTATCTGTATATAACTGAATCAAATCCTGACCGGTTTGAGTTAAGTTTGCCTTATCTGAAGCAGTCACAATATGCCCTGTTGGATCCCAGTAGATTAACGGGTTATTGAAGCAATATGTATAACGGTTGAGGCTCAACGGGTCATTCGGGTCACCAGTGTACGTGTCTTCGGATAAGAACCGTGCAATCTTGCTGTCATAGTATCTGCTGTTGAGATAATATAGCCCCGTTTCTTCATCATACACATACCCGGCATAGGTGATATTGTTATTCACGCTGCCTGTCTGATCCAATATGTTACCGAAGGCATCGTAGTAGTAAGAAGCTTGGACTGCTCCGGTGTTGTCAATGAGCGCGGTCACGTCGGCGTGGCCATTGTACATATAGTACAGATTGTTGCTCCCCACTGTCCTGGATATCAGGTTGATACCATATACGTTGTATGCCGTTTGGGTACCTGCACTGTTCGTTTCCAGTATTACCTTGTCTGACTCATATAGGTAATTGGTGATCTGCACATTATCATTTTTAACAACCCTGTACCCTTCTCCATTATACTGGTATTTCTCGGTTTTGTCACCCGCAGTCACTGCAACCAGCTGATTCCAGCCATCATACTGATACAAAGCGATAGCGCCTTCTGTTGAGGTTCCCGCTTTATGCAGGCTGAAGGTTCCGGTTACTGTGAGGTCGACCGGTTTCTTTGTTTCAGTCGCTTTGCTGATCATGTTGCCATTGTTGTCATAGGTATAATTCACGGTTACCGTCATGCTGCTGTCATTTTTCACTGTATTTGCAAGCCTGTTCTGCTCGTAATAGGCATATGTCGTAATTGCATACAAAGGTATTGCGTTACATTGAATTTAGTTGAAAATTTTACATACTCTATTATGACTTTTTCAGTGGTTTCGAACCCTCCCTGCGGTTTGTATTCCATAGTATAAACTTACTAAGACAAATTAAAACATGGTACAAAGCATTTTAAACGGTTTGTGCTACGGTGGTTTTGCCTTGTCAATTTTATGTCTACTCGCATGACAAGAAGAAAGGCCACATCAGCCGAAACTGTGTGACCTCTGGATACTAAATATGTTATGTGTTATATGAGTAATTCTTACAAAATGGTTCCTTAAACTTTTGTGGAACTATTTTGTCTTTAAACTCCAAAGTCATCCATCCATTAATTGCATCATCAACTGACTTCCACGTATTTAAATATGGTAGAAAATCATTTGAATCTAAATCTTTATTGAAAGCTATTATGGATATTCCGTAATCTCTTTGCCCCCATATTCCCCATCGCATAGATGGGGATGTCCAGACAACTGTGAATGAATTGTACAAAATTGCATCAGCTGGACTTCCTTCAGGTGCACTTTCAAGAGCTTCTATGTATTCTTTTTTCTCCAAACTGATAGGAAGCTTAATACAATTAAAATAATTAAACTCCTTGCAGAAATAATTAACCTGATCTGGGTCAAGGACTAACATGTATATTTGGTTATCATTAAATTTAACTGCCAAAGTCTTTATTTCGTCCCAAAACTCGCCACTCATAGTCCAATCAAATTCTTCAAACATGAAATTTGAAAACTTGTCATTAAATACTTGTTCAGGCAAAGCTTTTCCTATGTTAAAAATACAATTTATGTAGTCATAAATTCGTTTGAACTCATCTAGCTCTTTTACAAATAGATTTTCTACCTCCATGTTTTATTTGCCTCCTAATCTGATTTTTAGAGTGGGATTTGAACTACCAGCAGGTGTAAAATCTGCTGTTATACTTCCTTGATTAGAATAATCTCGAACAGCATATTTAGCCCCATCTTTCGTATATATTGTACTCTTACCATCTTTACTTACTGATTTTGTCCAGCCTTCAGCTTCAAGATCCTTACCAAATTCTGTTTTGGTTACATCTGTTTGAATATTCCTATATCTACTGTCCTTTGCAGTAATGTCCTCATATTTTGAGGATTTTCCCACCCATTCATTCTCTATTGTTGCAGACTTAGGCGTTCCATTTGTAACAATTGAATATCCACTGGAATTAATAGTTATATACGATCCAGGTGCGCCAAAAGTTTGGTATGGGCTATGAATATAGCCACTCGGATTTGTATAAGCGACATTTTTCCCGTTAACATTCATGAAATAAGGATCTCTTGGGCCGATATTCAAATTGGTATTTGAGGCTGCACATAAAGCTTGGAAGTACATTAGATTGTAAACTTCATTAAGCCTTTGCTGCTGCATCATATAATCGATCTCAGCAATTGAATATCCATTACTCGTAGCTCTATACTCCAGTTCCAGCACATCAGCGGTACTTATATCAAAGAGCTTCTCATACCACTTCTCTGGAGTATAGTAATTATCTCCTACAATGCCTTGCAAATCAGAATCGGTAATTTTTCCATCGTTCATTTCCATAATGTCAAGCAGGCATATGGATTGTTCCAATGAGTAAGTAGAATTATTAATAACTGAATTTACAAACTTAGCTTCATTGTATGATAAGTTATATGTCAGGCTCATACTGGCAGATGCAGTCATAGATATAAGGTTTGATTTTACATTAACCCCGATATCTGTTCTACCAATTGAAGTAACTGTGTTCGAATCTTTTTTTACACCGATAGAACTAACATCATATGAAGTGTCTGTAGTGTATGTAATACCGTCAGAATTTATCGCATTTACCCATTCATCTTTTGTCATGTAGCCTCTGGCCGCCACACCCTGATTGACGGCATTCGTAATGGCACTATGCGACTCAATGGTTAGCGGGGTTACCTTAGGACTGTAAGAACTTCGATCATTGCGGATTGTAACGGCTTGATTATGAATAGCCTCCCTTTCCGCAGCTGTTGTTGCCTCATAATATGCATTGGTTATGGCAATAATTCTAGCTTTAGCTTCATCATTCAAGTCTTCATCGCCCTGTTCCCAATGCCCCGAGGGATCCCAGTACATAATCGGTTCATTATGACAATACATATACAGATTCAAGCTCAGCGGATCCGCCACACTTCCTCTATACGTATCCTCGCTCAGGAACCTGGCAATCTTGCTGTCATAGTATCTCGCATTCAGGTAGTACAACCCAGTCTCACTATCATACTGATACCCGGCATAAGTGATATTGTTATTCACGCTGCCGGTCTGATCCAATATGTTACCGAAGGCATCGTAGTAGTAAGAAGCTTGGACTGCTCCGGTGTTGTCAATGAGCGCGGTCACATCGGCGTGACCATTGTACATATAGTACAGATTGTTGCTTCCCGCTGTCCTGGATATCAGGTTGATACCATATAAATTGCATGCCGTTTGGGCACCTGCACTGTTCGTTTCCAGTATTACCTTGTCATACTCGTATAGGTAATTGGTGATCTGCCCATTATCATTTTTAACAACCCTGTACCCTTCTCCATTATACTGGTATTTTTCGGCTTTGTCACCCGCTGTTACTGCAACCAGCTGATTCCAGCCATCATACTGATACAGAGCGATAGCGCCTTCTGTGGAGGTTCCCGCTTTATGCAGGCTGAAGGTTCCGGTTACTGTGAGGTCGACTGGTTTCTTTGTTTCAGTAGATTTGCTGATCATGTTTCCGTTGTTGTCGTAGGTATAATTTACGGTTACCGTCGTGCTGCCGTCGTTTTTTACTGTATTTCCTCTTTCTATACTTATCTTAAATTTATACTTAAATTTTCTCTTACTTCTGATACAACTTTAAATATCCTTGTTCACGCCATGTTTTCAATGTCATTTTTGCGTTAAATCCAAAAATTCCATTATTATCATCTTCAGATGCCTCTTCAAGTATTTTTTCAGCCTCATCTACATAGATTTTTAGTGCTAAACAATGTGCCGCTGCCTTTGTTCTAGTTACTACGTTTTCATTGTCGAACAATAATGGCAAGATAGCATTAGCAAATTCTAAGTTTTTTTCTAAGTACTTAAATAATTCAGTTATTATTTTACCCTCTTTATTATTTGTTTTATAATCTCCTACTAAAGTAGCTTTGTACATGACAATACCACTTTTAACATATTGATTTAAAGCTTCAGTTTGCGACCATTCAACTTTTTTCATTTCATCACCCCAAACATTTTTAATATATCTATTCCAAAGTCATATTGAATTTGATAGCTTTGTCCGGCTAACCAATCTCTTACACTTAATCCATTTGTAAAGTCAAAGCTCTTTGTATTATAATACCCGCTGATCTTTGCATGTGTGGCTTTATCAACAGCTATTATATTATCAATATTATGAATTTGTGTTGGTTTGAATCCAGATTTCCCTATCTGTGATTGTTCAACAATATGATGCTAATCTCGGCCTTTACCAGCTGAACCCAACGCCTTTTTCAATTCCTTAAATGTTTTAAATCCTTGACCCGAGGATTTAAGCGCACTCCAATTTTTCGCTAATGAAGCAAGTCCTTTTAAACTTACCCCAATTTGTGCTAATTCTACAATTGCCCTTCCCGAATTATATCCGAGCATGAAAGCACTATTTTTTGTTGTTTCAACCCCATTAGTCATTAGATAATAATTATCTTTTACATACAGTATTCCTCCGACCATAGAATCTACTGCTTGCTCACCTAACATCATTACTAGGTCTCCAGCCGTAATATCACCGGAATATAACTGGTTACCCAACGTATAAGCGGTCTTCCAAAATTCAATGCCCTCTTTTAATTTTTCGTAGGGGTTAAATTGACCTTGTAATTCTTTGACCTGCTTATTCAAATTGATTGAATAATTAAGGTATCCCAAAGCATAATACCCAATTTTTGTCCACTGATCTTTAGTAATGTCATTGCTGATATTAAGGTCAAAGCCACCAATATTTCCTGCAGAAGCATAGACCGGCCCTGGAAAATCCGAAACATTATTAGTATCCTTTCTTGTCATTGGATAGAAAGCTCTTACTGCGCTCCAAGTATCACTATTAAAGTAGCCTTGTGAAAGTACTGCATTTGTTAGTGCATGGAATAAGTCTTTGGAACTACTATCGGAACTTGATGAACTACTATTCGAGCTATTGCCCGAACTACTACCTGAACTAGAGCTAGAGTTGGAATTATTTGAGGCTTGATTTGCAGGGTTATTCCTAATTCCCTCTGCCTTTTGGTGTGCCTCTTCCATTCCCTCCTCGTCGCCTCTCTCTTTAGCATCGTATTAGTCATCTGTCGCGTCAATAATACCTTGTTGTGCTTCATCAGTAAGGTTTTCGTCACCCTGTTGCCAATGACCTGTTGGGTCAACATACATAATAGGATTATTGCTGCAATACGTGTATAGATTCAAGCTCAGTGGATCGTTTGGATCGCCTGCTAAGGTATCCTCTGAGAGGAACCTTGCAATCTTTGAGTCATAATACCGTGCATTCAAGTAGTACAACCCCGTTTCGGTATCATACTGATACCCGGCATAGGTGATGTTGTTATTCACGCTGCCTGTCTGATCCAATATATTACCGAAGGCATCGTAGTAGTAAGAAGCTTGGACTGCTCCGGTGTTGTCAATGAGCGCGGTCACGTCGGCGTGACCATTGTACATATAGTACAGATTGTTGCTTCCCGCTGTCCTAGATATCAGGTTGATGCCATATACATTGCATGCCGTTTGGGCACCTGCGCTGTCTGTTTCAAGTATTACCTTGTCATATTCATATAGGTAGTTGGTAATCTGCCCGTTATCATTTTTAACGACCCTGTACCCTTCTCCATTATACTGATATTTCTCGGTTTTGTCACCCGCAGTTACTGCAACCAGCTGATTCCAGCCATCATACTGATACAGCGCAATAGCGCCTTCTGTTGAGGTTCCCGCTTTATGCAGGCTGAAGGTTCCGGTAGCTGTCAGGTCAACTGGTTTCTTTGTTTCAGTAGATTTGCTGATCATGTTGCCGTTATTATCATAGGTATAATTCACAGTTACCGTCGTGCTGCCGTCGTTTTTCACTGTACTTGTAAGCCTGTTCTGCTCATTGTACATATACGTCGTAATTGCAGCCGAAGTACCTGCGGTGGTGGTTTCAGTCAGCCTGTTTCCTGCCTTATCAAAGGTATAGCTGGTTACTCTTCCGTTTGGCTCGGTTATGCTTTCCAGCCTTTCGAGACTGTCATAGGTATACGAGGTCGTGCCTTTGGAATCGACTTTGGTTGTCTGGTTATGGGCTGCATCATACGTATAGCTATAGCTGTCAATTACCGTTCCGTCAGCCTTTTTGTTCGTAAGAGTTTTGATAAGTCCATCTGCATAGTAAGTGTATTCCTCTTTAGCTCCGCTAGGATACTCTACGGACTTCCGGCTTCCGTTGGCATAATAGGTGTAGGTGGTTGTATCCGTGCCTGTAATTACGTTCGAAAGCCTGCCGGCCTTATCGTACACTCTTTGTTCCTAATATTTTCATATTCCCTCTTTATTCCAATATCTGTAAAACTCTTTTGTGCAATGAAAGTAATGTTTCTAAATTCTGAGAAGAAATTATCGAGCAATGAAACGTTATCAAATAAATCGTTGCTAATGCTAAATTCCTCAATGTTCTTGAGAGCACTATAGAATTTCTGCAAAAGTCCATATGTTGGGCACTCTTCGTTCGCTATAGACATAATTTTATCACCTTACTTTATTTATAGTAAGTACGTCAGCACTAAGAATAAGCTACTTACTACTTACTTCCCATTATTATCCATATCTGAAGTTCAAATCCATCCAAGTATAAACATAATGCGAAACTCGTGTTGGCTGTTATAGTTCATTAAATATTGGTCTAGATTGATCATTAACTAACGTTAAAGCTTTGCAGAACTTATTCATCTCATCATTACTGAACCGCTGTCCTTGTATTACTCTTTCGCAAAGTGACTGTATTGACTTGAGATCATCCGATAAAATTTTATCTTTATACAAAGAAAGAGTTGCCCAAATTTCATTATTAATGTTTTCTTCCGTTCGTTTGCGGTATTGAATGTCACTCTCATCGGTTAGGAGTTCCTGCACCTTAGTGTATGCCCATAACAATTCAGCAATCCTATCAATTCCTTCATACCCTGTTACCATAGCAGAGGCTAGTTCATAACCAGGGCCAAAGCAATCTACCATTTGTTGTGTGATATCAATCGGAAAAGGAAGGAACGAGTCATCTGGTTGAGAGTTGGCATTCTCAAGTGCATTCTGAATTATTAGAAATGATGATTTGGAGAGTTTAAGACCTCCTCGTGCAATTTTTCCATGTGAATCGCAACTCATCAAGACGAGATAATCAAAACAACTCTCCGCAAACCCTAGGCAAGAACACATAACACGCAACAACATGGCTTCATCCGAAAAGTCTAGCTCTTGAATGATAACAGGATAATTAGTTAAGATAACATCCTGCAGATAGCGCTGCGGAAATATGACCTTAAAGTTTTCTGATAATGCAGATAACTGAAGTTCATTTGTCGTCAGCAACTGTTTATTGTAGCCCTCGTACCATGCCTTAACTTGATACTTGCTGAAATATTCGTTAGGAGCATGCTTTTCATAGTAAAGACACGCCATAATGATTTGCTCCGAAGCGTTTTGTTCGTGATTGCATAGCGTTTCATGCTCCGCAATCAATAGTCTGTACTTTGTAGTCATTTCACCAAACAAGTTCTGCATAGCACTCAAGTATTCAAGTGCGGTTTTAATATTAACCATGGCAAGTCGTGCATCGTTTTCTTTTTTTAGTAAGAAACCGGAAAATTGGTTGCTGAAATTTTCAATGCTACCGAAATATTTACTTTTTACATGACTAAATCCTTCTGGTAATGCTGACTTTTCTTCAAACGGCCTATCTTCGTGTGGGAACTTTAACTCGCAAATAGTGTCTCTTCTGATAGTTTCTCGCATCGTATCTACCTCAGTAGCCAAACTACTCAGCTTCTTTTTACCAAGCAAATGGTATACACACGCAGAGGATTTATCCAGCAGGATATAGATGTTTTTTCTAATTGAAAACCAATGTTCCATCCATTCTAGGATCGTGTCACACTCATAATTGCTCATCAGTGTTTTGTTCCACAATGAGTTGAATTCTTGGTGAAATGTAATTACGATATTTCGGACCGGCATGGTCTTATGGGCATCATCTGGCACTTTATATCCTTCCAACATATTAATGGTCGGTTTTAACGCATCGGCACAATACACATTAAAAATCGGAAGTGTTCTGCAAATTGAAGTTAATCTTAAGACACTTTCTGAGTTGGCTTTTTTTATATTACTCGCCAGCAAAATATATTCCACATGAATTTCATTACTGGCTTCACTTAAATAGACCCGCAGAGAATTTGTTTTTTCTTTTAAATACTGCAAAATATTATCAATGAATTCTCCTACAAACGTTCTGTATTCTTTCTCATTTCCGCAGAAACAAGTGTACAATATTAGAGCCAGTGCATCGTAAGATACCCGTACATTATTCTCCCAAAGATTTTTTAGGTGAATCTCACCAGACAAATTAAATCGATTATCAATATTGTAGAGCCAGTACATAATATCTGAATATGAGGATATATCTTCGATGGTTTCAAATAGCTTGTTTCCTCTAAGCTTGAAAAAAAGCTTTTCACTAAAACAATGTATGTCTGTTTCTGATAACACATATTTAGGAATCCTATCTCTAAGCTCACATAAGTATTTAATGTTTTTGTTACCCGGCAAAGTTTTTTGTATGCTATCCAAGGTGCTTATTGACACGTCGAATTCATCAACTCTTGTGAAGGGACTTAATTCGCTCGAAAGAAGGAAAAGTCCTCCATGAATATTCGCATCATCAAGGGTAGCTTTTTGCTCGCGGCAGTATTGCATTACGCTTCCTGAAAACAAGCCACGCAGGCCCTGTGTATAACTATCTAAATCTTCCGGATTCCATAATGCATCTACAACTTTTGTGTAAAATTCATTTTTTGAAGTAATGTAAAGCGGCAAGCAAGAAAACAGCTTCAGAAGATAGTTTCGCTCGCACATACACAATACCTGTAAGGCTGTATCATCTATCTCATAGAACTCGTGTAGACTTGTTACGATGTGCCTAGAGCGCACAGGGTGTAATCCTTCGATATATTTGCTTTCACTATCAACTTTGATCAAAAATTCGTTTTCAATGCTTTTCAAAATTTCATTTATGTCACAAGAAATTTTTGGTCCAAGATCTGCAATTAGCTGTCTTAGTGACAATCTTACACCACAGATATCCGCAAAACAAACTAGCCGTAGCAATTCGCATTTTATATTTCCGTTTACTGATGAACCAATTTGCGATATTTGATGAGATATCCTGTCTGATAGCATCTCGCCGTGGGTCAACAGATATACATATTCGATAAGAAGCCTTCTGTCAGACACCTGCCCCCACGCTTTTCTCCAAGTCTTAACAGTTGGATGTATTTTTTTTGCACTTTGAAGCACATTGAATATTTCTAATGCATCTGCCTCGTTTAGGGCAAGTTTAATTACTTCCATCGATTTTATATTGCTAATATCATTACCGTAGTTGTACCAGTCTATTTCTCTGGTCGTAATAAGAAATTTATAATGTGAACAAATATCTTCCTGAAACAATTGTACCAACCGATTCCACTCGCTTAGTTGTGCATCCAGATTGTCAAGAAGAATAATTGGTTTTTCCCCTAATCTAATCCTTGCTTTAAAGAATCGCACTATATTATCTAACTCTTTTGCTTCGCTGCACCAGCGAAGTTGATATATAGTATATTCATTGAGTAAGTTGAAACACATTTGAAGTGCCAGTGTGGTTTTTCCTTGTCCGCTTGAAGCCTTTATTACAGTAACAGCATTCTTGGAAATAGACTTTAAGACCAATTGCTCAAGTTGAGATCTTCTTACAGGCAAGCCGTTTGCAATATCTTGAGGAGTAGCCTTTTTCCCTTCATAGTAACTCACATCTGTCCCAGAGGCACTGGGGGTATAATCAATTTTTTTAATCCAGCCGAGCGCTGGGTTAAATGCACCTTTGGCAATATCATCTTTTACTGATTGAATCAGATTATCAATGTCAGACTTGCAGATACCCTTCCTTTGGGTCATTGTCTCGAGGCAACAGTACTTTAAGCTGTTGGCAAACAATTTGATGTTGTCAGTTACAATGTCATATATCTTAATTAATATTGCTTCAATCTCCCGCTCTAAAGAGTCTTTGATCATGTTCTCGAATGAGAGCTTTGACAAAAAATCATTAAAAGAAAAGTCGCTCCAATTCCAATGAGAATTATCATTCTTAATCTCCGTGACAATATTGTTCCAATAGAGAAAGGTTGCCTCATCAACTGTACCGTCTATCAAATTGCTAAAATGACCTTTTGCAACAGAAAAATCATATACTAACTTGAAGTTTCGATGCTTATCTATCAAATATGCCTCAAGAAAGTTTTTGAGGACATCTTTTAGAAAGCTGGCATCTTGCTTTACTGATGAGTATTTCAACTGTATGTGGACTGGTCCATCAGATGCGCCTAAGCACTTTATTAAATCAATGTCTTCAACCCCCTCAAGATAGAAAGTCGTTGTATTATCCATCTGGGTTAACATTAAGTAGCATGAGTATAAATATTGATATGTAAATCCTAATAATGCAATTTCTCCACCGTCCCTGGATTCTTGTAGTTCTGCAATAGTAGCCTTTGCAATCTTAACCTTTTGGGAAGATTTTGTTTTTGACTTGCTTTTTTTGACCATAACACCCTTGCTTTCTTAATGCACATTATGTACACTACTGAAATCGCTATGTAGTACTTCATAAATCCTTCAGAAATTATTATTTCTAAATTTAATAGTACTTGAATTTCAACTTCTCATTATTGCTATAATACTCAGATTCCTCGTTAAGCCGAATTGCCGATTATAGACATAATGTACAAGTATTCTTTTCATAACATTATCATATAAGTAAAAACAGTTATAAGACATTATTCTATACTGGTATTAATATTCCTTCAAATTTTTGCAAATTATTACATACCTTTTGCATAAGTTATATCTATACAGACTTTCTACTTGTGTTAGAAATGTGAAAATTACAGGACTTGTGACCAGCACACCTAATTCATAGAACATGTGAACAAAATGATATGAATATGTTTTTAATAGTAACAATTTGATTAAATTTGATTGTCATTAGATAGCTGCTGTCATCAGAATTGTCATCAAACACATTATGTTAACCAACTTCCAGATAATACAAAACCCTAGAGGCTTTATTCCTCTAGGGTTTCAGTTGGTTGCGGGGGCAGGATTTGGACCTGCGACCTTCGGGTTATGAGCCCGACGAGCTACCGGACTGCTCCACCCCGCGATATAATTGTGCTGCAATGCTTTGTTCGGCATTAAACAGCCGGACCATTTACTGCGCCTAATTAGAATAGCATAGGCGCCATAAGAAGTCAAGTTTTTTTAAATGTAATATATTCCTATTGTGCCCCGTTTTTGATATTGTCTTAATAAGCCGTTAGTGATTTTGTCTTGGAGGCAGTGTATAATTTGCTTCATAAAAAGTTTATGGGGTGAAATGATGCGGAGGATTGTATTGACAATGGATGG
>JAEZLF010000134.1 GCA_023435925.1 Bacillota bacterium | reverse complement strand
TTCTCAGCCAGTTTGTCCAGCTTCGCATTCAACTCGGGATATTTGTTACTACCAATGAAAACGCCCTCAAAGAAGCCGTACTGGAAGGGAGACCATGGCTGAACGGTGATATCATGAAGACGGCAGAAGTCAAGAACGCTGCCATCACGACTGACCGCAAAGTCGTCCAACATATTCACATGTAATCCCTGAGATATCATGTTTGCGTTGGTAATGCTCAGCTGCAGTTGATTAGCCACCAGTGGCTGACGAACGTACTTTTGCAAAAGCTGTATCTGCATCGGATTGTGATTAGACACACCGAAGAAACGTACCTTTCCGCTATCATGCAGAATGTCAAAAGCTGCAGCGACCTCCTCCGGCTCGCAAAGCGCATCCGGGCGATGCAGGAGCAGTACATCCAGATAATCTGTGTTTAAACGTTTGAGGCTGTTTTCTACGGAGGAAAGAATATGTTCTTTCGAGAAATCATACGCTATGCCAGGTCGGATAGCGCACTTGGATTGCAGGATCACTTTTTCGCGGACAAAGCTGTCCATATGGATCGCTTTAGCGAAAATCTCCTCGCAGGCTCCGGCGCCGTATATATCTGCATGATCAAAGAATACGGCACCTTCATCCACCGCTGTTCTGACGTACTTTTCCGCCTCACCGGCGCTCAGCTTGTTGATCCGCATGCATCCTACCGCAATTGTCGGAACCTGCATCCCGGATTTACCCAGTTCAATCATCCTCATGACTTTATGCTCCCTTCCAATTGACTAGTTATTTATTGAGTGATTGCTTGAATTGTGCACCAAAGCACGGGCGTTTTAGCGCCTTCCTTACGCGTTTTATGTGTATCGTACTGCGAGCATTTGATAAAAGCAGAACTGACTGATCAAATGCCAATTAATATTATAACCTATTTAGATAATAGATTATATACCACCTGAGCTGTTCAGCAAGATAATTCCGGCAATATCACTGGCCGTACTATACAGATTACCCACGGCTACATGGAGGTTTTTCACGGTGCCGTTGTTGGTGCCAAACAACGCCTGCCTCGCTGTATCACTTGTAGAAAACTCCTGTGCAATGTAATAACTGCAGGAGGATATTGCCAAACTCCCCGCAAAAAGAGCTGCCTTTCGGCAGCCCCAAGGATATAATCCATTACAGATTTATATTGTTTAAAATTTACCGCTGGAGCCTCCATGGGTTCTTCCTGAAGACGATATGTGAGTACTTGATCCCTTTTCGCTTTCTTTTGGCTTTTCCTTTTTAGTCACCACACTATAAAGATATAAATCCTTATTTGAAAAGGGTGACATAACAGTGCTTACCAGGTACTTGCTCGCTACTCTTTGTTTCGATACTGATTTCAGGCTGCTTTTCATTCCCCCAGTAATAATAGCACCTATCAGTACTCCTCCCAGGACTGAAATTAGTATCCAAATAGGTGACATGGGCTTTTTAGGCAAGTTATTCGTATCATATGGTGCGCCTGTTTTTGCTTGAGTAATAAAATTATCTGCTAAGTCTACAAATTTATCAAAGCCTTCGTAGTAATTTCCATCGCTTAAGTGTCCTATAAAACTATCCACCATATATTCTTGCCCTGCATCTGTAAATACAGTGATGCCATAGCCATGGGTAGATATGGCCCAATCTCTTTCTTCCATTGATATAAGGAAGAGTATGCCATCAAAGTTTGCTCCCATTCCAAACCCATTGTAATCAAAAGCATCATCTGCGTATTGAGTTGATGTATAGCCTTCCAATGAATTCACCGTAAAAATAATTACATCAAAATTTTGTCTTTCCGATACTTCATCCAGTTTTTCTGTAAGATTTTCTGCTTGTTCTTCTGTTAATAAACCGGCAGAGTCTACTAATCTTGGCAATTGTCTTGCATCTGCAGTGACTGCTTCTCCATAAACTGACAAAGGGATGATAGATACAAGGAGAAGTATTATCAATAATAATTTAAGTCCTCTTTTCATCTTCATACCCTCCTAAATAAATAATCTTGCCAAGGCGAAAATGACAACCGCCCCAATTCCGCTGAATATGCTGAAATATTTCCAATAGGTTCCTTTATCCATGGGAAGGTCTCCAACAAATTTTCCTGTTTGACCATTCATTGCAAAGGTATATTTATTTCCATTCCATGAAGTGTTTAGCACCCATACCGGATAGAGGGCATATTTTGCTTCTCCATTTGCTAAATGTATGCTTGTGTTTTCTTCTACAACAGTGGAATATCCTTGTACTGTTGATCTAAACTCATCTACTACGCTTTTCTTAATCCTTTCATTGGCTCTGTCCACACTCCTATTTTCATCTACATCATATTTATCTGCTAAATAGCCTGCTAAGTATGCTGTTTGGAAATCTACTGCTTCCTTAAAATCATATGGTTCTATGGATTCCATTAAATCATCATCCATTTTTGTTGAGCCATCTACAGGTATCTTTTCAAATCTTGCAGCGCCTGATCTTATCACAGAATAATAGCTGGTTTTGGTATAATTATAGTTACTATCACTGTAATAACTAACCTTACTGGCTTTATATCTTATATTGGCATTTGCCTCTGCATCAAATAACCAAAATGGAACATATAGCCCTTTTATTTCATCAATATGATTTTTGTCTTTAAAAATCTTGGGCAGAAGTTTTTTACCTTTTAGATGATTATATAGCCCTTCTTTGGCTGCTTTTTTATCTAATTTGAAAGGTATGATATAATCTGGTCTAAGTGCTCCTGAAAATCTGCCCATAACAACAACCGGGTTGTCACAGAAGGGGCAGGCTGTTGCAGATGTAGTTCCATCTACTACAATTTCTCCTCCGCAAGATTTGCAGCCATAGACTGTCATATTGTCTGTTTCTTCCTCTGCCCATTGTTCTCCGGAAGGAGTTTTCCAATTTATATTATCAGGCATTTCTTTTTTTAATTCTTCATCAAAGGCCTTAAGGGTTTCCATTTCAAACTCGGTATCGCAAAAGGGGCATTTCATCTTTTGGATACTTGAATCAAATCCGATGGCTCCGCCACAGGCCGGACATTTATATTCCTGTAAATCTGCCATTATTTCAACTCCCTACCTAGAAAATTTTATGTCAAAAAGGTTTTCCACATTCCGGACAGAATTTTGGCAAATTATTCTTGTTCTCCGGTTCATATCCGCAATTTGCACATTTTGATGAAGGAGCCGGTTTGCCGCAGTTAGAACAGAATTTCCCAGAATTATCTTCACCACAGGAACATATCCAATTTCCTGCCGGAGTTGGTTGTGGATTGCCACAATTGGAACAGAACTTTCCTTTGTTATGTGTCCCGCAAGAACAAGCCCATCCTCCTTGAGGGGATTGTTGTACCTGTGATGATTGTTGCTGTTGCTGCTGTCCCATTGCAAAAAGATTTTGCGCATTCATTCCGCCGGCTTGCTGAGCCATACCAAATCCCATAAAACCTGTCATGGCCCCTGCTTCATTGCTTGCTGCAGCTTTCATTGCATCTGACTGGGCGCCTACTAAAGTAGCTGCTGCCATTGTCGGGTCACGCATAATGGCTGTTCTTTGTGCCTGTTTGATTAGCTCTGCATCTTCTTCCGGAAGTGTAATTGGATTTAGTCCAATGGATACTACCTTCAGCCCTCTAATTTCTCCCCACTTTTTTGTAAGAGCAATGTTCATAGCATTAGACAATTCCTCTGCATATCCCGGTAATGCTGAAGGTCTGACCCCAAGTTTTGATATTTCTGCAAAGGCCGGCTGAAGGGCTGATATGAATTCCGTTTTCAATTGACTGTCTATTTCATCTCTAGTGTACCTGTCAGATACATTTCCCGCCACATTTGTATAAAAAAGAATCGGGTCATGGATTTTATAGGAATATACTCCAGAGCACCTTACAGATACATCAATATCCAGTCCTATATTATTATCGACTACTCTAAAAGGTATTGGATTTGCTGTGCCAAATTTGTTGTCAATTAATTCCTTGGTGTTAAAGTAATATACTCTTTGATCCTTACCAGCATCTCCTCCATATGTAAATCTTCTTCCAATAGCTTTGAAAGTGTCCTTGATGCCCTCATCTAAAGGACCTGCAAAAATACTTGGCTCTGAAGATATATCATAGGTATATTCTCCTGGTTCTGCACAGATATCTACAACTTTACCTTGTTCAACAATAATCATACACTGGCCATCTGCCACTGCTATACCGGAGCCATTTGATATGATATTGTCACTTCCTTTTTTGTTTGAGGATCTTTTGCCTATTACTTTTTCTCCCTTTACCATCATTACTTCCTTGGGTAAGGATTCACAGTAAAAAAACTCTTTCCACTGATCTGCTAAGACTCCGCCTGCCGCACCTAAAGCCGCTTTAATTAAACCCATAATTATGCCTCCCTTTTTAGGTTTGTCATTTCCCCTTAATTACTTAATTCTAACATCTATTTCTGAATAGTGCCATTTTTGTTTGTCCTTTTTTTATGAAATAAAATAATATGTCTCTTGTAGCAAATTTTTTATAGATAATGAGTGTGCTGGCATTTCTCTGGGTAAATATTTTGATCCTGACAACGATCATTTTGCCCGCGAACCGACCAGTAATACTGCCCGAATACGCTCATCAGCCTTAGCCACGCCTAAAATCAAGTTCATCATTTCCTGTTCGTTTCGAATAAATAGCACCTCTCATTTAGCCAGCTCATTTCGCTTTCCAGAGGGTATAAATTGCAGCCGTAAGCGGCTGGATTTGTACTTAGAAAACAATCTATCTAATGCGATTCAAGCTTAAGCCACAAAGCGGGACGAACACCGCCTGCGCAAAATCCATCGGCGACATTGCCTATCTTTATGTTGTTGCCGTGAATACCGATATTGCCGTCAGGGAAAACGTATACCGCTTTCACGCTAAAGCGACCGGGCGTGCGAATCCAATACCACCAAAAATTATTGCCTTCATCTATCGCTATTCGTTTGCTATTGTTTGCGTCCTTACGTTCATACCAGTATCTTTGGTTTTTCCGCGGGTTGTATAATAACGCGCTGCTGTCACCGAAGTATTTACAGGCGATTTCATCAAGACTGAGTATAAATATCTTGTCCTCTGTATCAAGCCCACCAATCGTGTCAAACCATGGATTATCGGGATTTGTGTTTATAACAGGAGCAATTCGCGCCTTATCTCCCTGTGAGAATCTGTCATAAAACTCGTTGTTCAGATACTCTCTAAGTGAACAATCCGCCCAAGTGATTGGGACATATTTATTATGATACGAACGCTGTTCAATGATTTTATCGGTAATAATCAAAGCCGCATTATTTTTTATGTCGAGAATCCGCCAGTTATATCCGCCAAATGATACTATCTCGCCGATATAAAATTCTCCCATTCATCTTCTCCTTATTAGGTAATAATAAATCAAGTTGTTAATAGAAAATCGGAGTAACCCGCAGCAGAGCGCACTATACTAAGTATATCACGAGAATCGACAAAGTAAATAAATCATTTCCAATTTCTTTCATATCATTATTCTTTTTCTGTCGAAAGGCTAGCTCTATTTTACTGACCTTGACATTACCTCAACATAGTTGCAGAGTTCAGTATCGTCGTGCTGTATAAAAATAAAACATCCTGATTGTTGAACTCAATATAGCTGCCAAGCGAATCACTGGTTATATACCGTATATCGACCATCGTCACCTTGGAATACCCCTCTAGCAACAACGGAACAAAACTGCTTCCAAAAGAGTCACGAAATACAACAAGTTCTCTGTCTATTTTTGCAGCAGGGTTTTCTGCCCATCCTCCCAAAGCCCCAGTTCGGTATTATGGAGGCGGGATCTTTTGGTAATCGCAGTTGCTTCAACAATAATGAGACCCGCACCACCCTCTGCCAGGTCAGTATAGTGCCTGATATTTTTTTCTGTCACATAACCGTTATCATGTGTCCAGTGAAAACATACCATCAGCGGAATAGCTATACTGTTTTTTAAAACAATATTTCTTATTTTAATAGCGGCCCGCCGCTGACATAGAGCCAGACAGCAGGTAGCTTTGTGGACAGACCCAGCATCCAAAATCATAAATCTTTATGACATAATTGTTTCAATAAAAAGGCTTACAACCTGCGGATCAAACTGCGTACCAGCGTTTTTAGTTAATTCTGCGATAGCTTCTTCCCTCTTCATGCTCTTTCTGTAAACCCGATCACTGGTCATTGCGTCATAGGCGTCTGCAACGGCGAGGATACGGCTGGGAAGGGGAATGTTGTCAGCCTTTAGACCTGACGGATAACCTTTTCCATCCCAACGCTCATGATGAAATAGGATATACTTCGCCACAGCACCAAGTTCAGAAAATTCCTTGACAATTCGCCATCCTATTTCAGAGTGACGTTTCATTTCAATCCATTCGTTGCTTGTCAATGGTGCGGGTTTTTTTAGTATAGCAGGATTGACACCAATTTTACCAATATCGTGCAGAAATGCCAGTACTGAAAGTTCTTCCATTTCCTTGGATGTAAGCTGAAAATGTTGACCCAGGAGATAGCAGTGTGCCTCCAATCTACTTGCGTGCTCTTTTGTCTCTAGACATTGTTCACCCAGAGCTGCCAACAGCATATTGATGGTAGCGCTTTGGTATGTATTTACCTTGAGGTCATCCTGTATATCTCGAATGATAATAGCAAAGTACTCACCACCGGACGGAACTACAATGACATTGCAAACTTTGTCGAGCACTTCGACATAGCTCGATATTTCATGCATTTTCTTTGAAATGAGAGCATCGTTGAAGTATTTGATCCAGTCGAATTTGCGCTTTTTACCTGAAAACACCTCGGAGGCCTTTTTCCCAAGGATACTGTCGCGATGTAAGCCTATCATCTTTTGAAAACCAACACTTGCATCCAGAAATATATAGTCATTTGCCTTCCCGCAGTCGTTAACAATCAATTGTAAAAAGGCAAAGCCAAACGTGGAAAAGCCCTCAATTCCTTCGTTAAAATATTCATTCATGCACTACTTCCCTTCTTTATTTTTTCCTTATCTCTACCGAGGAGGTTTTATTTCACTCCTCATTCCTTTTAAATGATGCGATTGATAATCGGTTGACGGTGAACTACCACCAATCCGGTTTTTGCTTCCATCGATATACTTCTGCTTTCATTTCCCCGAAGGTCAGTCTTTTGGATTGTCAATCCTATTTCCGATAATGCCTTTTTTACGGTATCTATGTTTTTCTTTCCTATGTTGTAAATATCCAAACTAAGCATCGACTCCGCTCCACCGTACATTTGAACTTGAAGTTCTTCCTTACAGCAGCCGTATTGTCTGCACATTGCATCTATAAGCAAAGGGATTCCTGTTTCAGCAAAATAACCGGGGCGGCTTTTCCCGTCCCCATCATCCAATGGGGCCGGGAGGACAACATGGATCATTCCGGAAACCTTTTTCAGAGGGCTGTAAACAGTTACCGCCACACAGGAGGCCAGCGCAAATGTTCTGATAAGGGCATTTTCGTTATCGGTTACAACGTATTCTCCCATTCCTATTATTAAATCCAACACAATCACCTACTCGAACAGCTGCGATAATGCTTGAGGTATATTTTCCAATGCTGTCTGCATTTCCACAGCTCCAATGTCAAATGCTACTTTGGGCATTCCGTACACAACAGACGAAGCTCTGTCCTGACCGATAGTCCGGCCTCCCTTACGCCGTATGTTGAGAAGTCCTTTGGCCCCGTCATAACCCATTCCTGTCAGGAGAATTCCAACCGCATTTCTGCCTGCTTCCTTAGCCACCGATTCAAACAAAACATCCACGGATGGGCAATGCCCGTTTACCTTATCTCCATGGAAACACTCAACCTGATACCTTTTCCCTACTTTCTTAATCCTCATATGCTGATCTCCCGGCGCTATCAGAACTTTACCCGCATTCACATAATCACCGTTTACAGCTTCCTTAACTTTAAGGGAGGTTTGCCTGTCCAGTCTTTCAGCAAACATTCTCGAGAAAACCGGAGGGATATGCTGTACAATTACAATGCCTGGAACAGTGGAAGGAAGAAGACGGAGTATATTGTAAATTGCCTCGGTTCCACCAGTGGAAGCTCCCATCGCAATAATCTCGCCCGCGTCCTGTACCATATTGCCCGTAACACACAGCGTCGATTTTTTGCGTCCCAGCCATGCAGTTCTTGAGGCAATGGAAGCTGTTTTTATCCTTGGTATTAAGTCTCTAATGAAATCTTCTGAACCTTTGGGTGAGTTGCTGTTGGGCTTAGCAACAAAATCTACAACACCCGCCTCCATCGCCTCAAAAACCGCACTGCTGACTGCGCTTACCATGATAATGGGGATAAAGCACTGAGGCAGTAACCATCGTGCAAATTCAATTCCGTTCATTTTAGGCATTTCCACATCACAGGTAATCACATCAGGATGAACCTCAACTATTTTATCTCTTGCCTCAAAAGGGTCAGCTGCAACGGCAGCCACCTCAATTTGCGGATCGGAGGAAATACCTCTCACAATCATTTCACGGGATACTATGCTATCGTCAACTACCAATACTCGAATTTTTTTCTCTGTCTCCATGTAACTCTACTCCTTCCTGTAAACTGCAGGCATAATATACCTATAGCGCGTTTTTTCACGGTTCAGCCCTTCTGAATGCCCGATGAACAGGAAGCCTCCGGGTTCGGTAATATCATAAAAGTGTTCAGCAAGTCTGTCCTTGGTTTCATTATCAAAATAGATCATGACGTTTCTGCAGAAAATAACGTGCATTTTCTTCCGGAAAGGATATGTGGCGTCCATCAGGTTGATATTGCTGAAAATCACATCATTCCTGATCTTCTCAGACAGAATATAATGCCCAGAGTCATATTCTTTGAAATATCTCTTTTTCCAGTACTCCGGGAGGTCTTTCATCTTCTCCTGGCTGTAAATACCTGCCCGTGCGGCAGTGAGAATACCCATCGAGATATCCGTTGCCAGTATCTTTGTGTCCCACCCCGCTTTATTGGGACCGAAAAATTCATCAATAATCATTGCCAGTGTATAAGGTTCCTCTCCTGATGAGCATGCCGCACTCCATATACGCATATCCCGATTCGGCACAGTCTTTGCCAGATAAGGCAACACGATATCTCTGAAATATTGAAAATGTACCGGTTCTCTCATGAAAAAAGTATGGTTGGTTGTGATCCTGTCCAACATATCAGATGCGGCTTTCCCGGTTTTATCCGAAGTCACATAGCTCATGTACTCCGTCAGACTGGTAAAATTCATGCTTGACAGTGTATGTCCGAGTCTTCCTTCGATCAGGGTCTTTTTTTCATCCTTGAAATGAATACCATAATTGGTTTTTATATAATCGGCAAATTGCCTGAATTCTTGTTCACTTATAGCTTTCACAAACTGCACCACGCCTCACAAAGGAAGGAAGGGGCGAAAGGCACTCCTTCAAACCTTGTCGTTTTCTTTTAAAGAGTTTCCATATCAAGTCACGAAACTGAGAAAATCGGACTCATCGTCTGTCAATATTCTCTGGCAATCCAGAAGCAGTTTGACGTTTCCATCAGCCTTGCCTATGCCCTTGATGTATTTGA
>JAEZLF010000311.1 GCA_023435925.1 Bacillota bacterium | reverse complement strand
CGCTTTTTTGTGGTTTAAATCACCGCCCAAAGGACGGTTTAAAGAAAAACCTCGACGATTTCGATGTCCCTGCGCTCGTTTAAGTCAATGATGTATGGATTCAGTACCGGTGGGCCGGATTTATTGGAAAAAACGTGTACCTTTTGTCTAGTAGTACCGGATGTATTATCAGCAGTATTACCGGACGAATTTTCAGCTTTATTATCAAGTGAATTACCGGCACTATTGCCATAAATAATGCTGCCAAGCTCGCCGGTACTTAATAAAACAACCGTTCCTTCCTGATAAACTGCGATACTATTGATAAATAATTCGACAATATAGGGGTCAAAAAGAGTTCCCGATTGATTCTTAATATATTCCGCTGCTACGTGCGGAAGTGCTTTCTTTTTATATACCCTGTCAGAGGTAAGTGCATCATATACATCTGCAAGAGTGACGATTCTGGAAAATGGGTTAATGGAGTTTGTGCAGATACCCAGTGGATAACCGGAGCCATCCCACTTTTCATGATGTTGAAAAGCGATATTGGATATTTTTGAGTTTAATTGGTAAGAGGCTTTTATAATATCGCTGCCATAGACGGTATGCAGCTTCATTTGATTAAACTCGTCGTCGGTCAATTTATCGGGCTTATGAACTATGTCGGAGGATACCTTGCATTTTCCGATATCGTGTAAAATAGCTCCCATACCGAGCGTCATCAGCTGACCCTTACTATAACCTAGTTTTTTTCCTATGATTGTAGAATAGATACATACATCCACCGAGTGAAGATAGGTATAATGATCGACATCACGTATCCCGGTTAGCTGCAGCATGACCGTTTCATTTTCAATGATTTTTTTCAGTATCTCATTTACAGAATTTTCAATAGCATCTATGCTAACATTTTCACCGTTCCTGAGCAGCTTGAAGGCATTTTTAATCACATAAGCTGCATGGTTATATATTTTTTCTTCTTCTAGCTCCTCAATGGGTGAATATTCACCTTCTTCTACAAATACATATTTCACTTTGAATGCATCGAGCGCTCTCAGATACAGGGGCTTTATATAAAAGCCTGCAAGAAGTAAAAGCCGACCGTCAGACAGAATAATATCTTTTGCAATTTTCATTCCTGCCTGTAATTGAGATACAGGAAGTTTTATCAAGAGTGCACCTCATTTCCCTCATCCATGAGGATATTATACCACAGGTATACATAAGTTGGTATATTTGTATACATATTATTCATATAAATCAATCCTGTCAATGATATCAGGAAACATTCCGGCATAAGGGAATATAATAATGATTGTACTGCAAAAATTTTGGAGTTGATAAAATGATGAACTGGCTGGTTGAATGTCTTGTGTGGTTTTTGGCTGCATATGGGCTGTTTGCCCTGCTACAGGGAGCGGCAGGGCTGATCCGGACCAGGATTTCCGGGCTCTATTCGGGGGTGAGATTGGTTCTGCTTGTGAAGAACGCAGAGGAATATATTGAGTACATCATCAGAAGCACTGCCAAAAGAAATTTTATGGACAGGTTTATTTTCAATCAAAAGATGGCTGTTATTGATATGAATTCAACCGATCATACCTATCAGCTGCTGGAAAGGCTTAAGAATGACTTTCCTCACATTGAGGTGCTGGCATTTTCAGAAAGGAATGCTGCCTTCGGCAATACAGATGACGGCAAGGATGAAAACATCTCCATCTTTTCACCTTCTTCAAAGTAATATATACTTATATATAGAAAAAAGCTGCGGTGCACAAAGCGCTGCCGTAATTGTGGAGAGATAGCATTGATTGACGTAGAAGGTATGGTTGAAGACATCATATATACAAATCAGGCAAATGGGTATACAGTTTGCGATATACGCTGCGGGAAAGAAATTATTACCGCGGTAGGATATATGCCGTTCATTAATTCTGGAGAATCGGTTAAGGCCAGCGGTAAATGGGTCAGCCATCCGGACTATGGTGATCAGTTTAAGGTGGAGCTATATGAAAAGGTGATGCCAAAAACTGCAGATGCTATTGAAAAGTACTTATCTTCGGGAATTGTGAAGGGGGTCGGCCCTGCAACTGCTGCCAGAATCGTAGCGAAATTCGGTACAGAAACATTAGATGTGATCAATACCAATCCCCAAAGATTATCTGAGATCAAAGGAATCAGCCTGGACAAAGCGAATACAATTGGACAAGTCCTGAACGAGCAGAGGGGACTCAGAGAGGTTGTTATGTTCCTTCAGGAGTATGGCATCAATCCATCGATCTGTGTGAAAATTCATAAGGCCTATGCGGAAACAGCAATATCAAGGATAAAGGAAAACCCTTACTGCCTTTGTGAAGACATTTTCGGAATTGGCTTTAAAACTGCAGACAGGATTGCAATGAAGCTTGGCATAGACCCTTCTTCAAAGTTCCGTGTAAAGAGCGGAATTAAGTATTTACTGGCACATGCGGCATCCAACGGTCATACATACCTGCCGGAGAATGATCTCAGAGAACGTGCACAGATTTTGCTTGATATAGAACGAAACAGATTAGATGATGGTCTGATATCACTCATATTCGATAAAACTGTTGTGACTGAAAGATGCAATGATATGAATCACGTTTATCTGTCGTCGTTCTACAATGCGGAGCAGAGTGTCTGTAAGAGGCTGCTTGAGCTGGCGCAAACCCGCTTTCATTCAAATCTCCATGATTTTGACGAAAAGCTTGAAAAGCTGGAAACCGAAGAAGGAATTGTACTTGCTCAAATGCAACGAGAAGCTGTACGTGAGGCCATGGCCAGCGGAGTACTTGTTATTACAGGCGGTCCTGGGACCGGAAAGACTACAATTATTAAGAGTATCATCCGACTGCTCACAGGCGAAGGTCACAAGGTGTCCCTGGCGGCACCGACGGGGCGTGCTGCAAAGAGAATGTCAGATGCGACGGGATTTGAGGCCAAAACAATCCATCGCCTGTTGGAAATAGGGTATACAGGTGATGACGATGAACTGCTGTTTCAAAGAAATGAAAACAATCCAATAGAAGCCGATGTTATTGTGATTGATGAAATGTCCATGGTAGACATATTATTGATGAACCATTTATTAAAGGCTGTTCCGGCAGGCTCAAGACTAATACTGGCAGGCGATGCGGATCAGCTTCCGTCCGTTGGGGCAGGTAGTGTACTTGAGGACATGATTGGATGCGGCGTGATAAAAACAGTCAGACTGACTGAAATATTCAGGCAGGCAGGCGAAAGCATGATCATTATCAATGCCCACAAGATCAACAAGGGGGAAATGCCGTTTCTCAATACGAAAGACAAGGACTTCTACTTTGTTAACCGCAGAGGGATGGATCCCGTTGTCCATACAGTTGTGGATCTTTGCAGCAGGCGCTTGCCGGACAGTTACGGATTTGATCCTATGAAAGATATACAGGTGCTTTCTCCAACAAAAAAAAGCCCTGCCGGTGTGATGAATCTGAATTTGGAGTTGCAGAAGGTTTTGAATCCCGCCAATGGGAAAAAGGCTGAGAAAGCTTCAAGAGACTTTGTCTTCCGTGAGGGAGACCGTGTTATGCAGGTGAAAAACAATTACCTGCTTCGGTGGGAACGGATGGGAAACAAGCAGATTGACGGCACAGGAGTCTTTAATGGTGATGTGGGCGTTATTTTAAAAATTGATGATGAAGCCCAGTTTGTTGAAGTGTTGTTTGATGATGAAAGGCTTGTACAGTATGATTATAGCATTCTGGACGAGATTGAGCCCGCATTCGCCGTAACGATACACAAAAGCCAGGGATCTGAGTTTCCTGTTATCGTAATGCCTGTTTTTCCGGGCCCTCCGGTACTAATGACAAGAAACCTTCTGTATACGGCTGTGACAAGAGCCAAAGAGCTGGTAGTACTGGTTGGGGATGAAGATTCTCTTCAGAAAATGGTGGAGAACAAGAGAGAAACATTACGGTATACCGGTCTTGCAGATAAGCTTAAAATTTTTGCAGGGTATACCGATATATAACGAGGAAACAAAAATATCCCCCACTTCTATAAGTGGCGATTTGTTTTTCAGGCGGCGAGCATATCTCCCGCCTCGTTGAAACGCCGCTGAGGTTATGAAATTTTTCTACAAACGAAAAATTTCATTTTGAACCGAGGCGTTATAAATCAGGGAGCGTGGTATCAGGTGGGAATGTTTGATAAGCTGGTCAATGTGATTTTTCCGCCGAAGTGTATTTTTTGTCAGCAGCTGCTTGGACATGATGTTACCCTCCACATATGCGAGCCCTGTTATAAGCAACTGCCATTTATGGAGGAAAGGGCCTTTCACACTTCTCAGGACGGTGAGAATAGCAACTGTGACAGTGCAATAAGCATATTTGAATATACCGGTAAGGTTAAGGAATCTCTTATCCGGTTCAAATTTTACAATAAACCCGGTAATTACAGAACTTATGCCAGGCTTATGGCAGAGCGGTTGAGAAAAATGGCGGATACGGAACAATATGATATGGTGCTGAGTGTACCTCTTCACAGGAAAAGGGAGTTTACCAGAGGGTATAACCAAGCGTTTCTGATGTCAAAAGCTCTCAGTAGGGTACTAAAAATGCCGGAACACTCGGATTTATTGAAAAGAATCCGGTTTACCGACACGCAAAGCCTACTTGACAAACAAAAAAGGCATCACAATGTGAAAGGAGCCTTTGGTGTGACAGCTCCCGAAAGGATAAAGGGGAAAGCAGTATTGCTGGTAGACGACATACTGACTACAGGATCAACACTGGATGAGTGCGCAAGGGTACTCAAACAGGCAGGAGCAATAAAAGTAACAGCGGTTGTTGTTGCAACCGGGAGAAAATATTAAGGAGGGGTAGTAACATGCCTGATGTTAGAAATTGCAGAAAATGCGGAAAGATTTTTAATTACCTTGGCGGTGCGCCGATCTGTCCGGTATGTAAGCAAGGTGAAGAGGAAGATTTTCAAAGAATCAAGAAGTATTTGTATGATTTTCCGGGCGCAAGCATTACACAGGTGTCCACAGAACTTGACATCAGTATTGAAAAGATAAAAAGATTTCTTAGAGAAGGCAGATTGGAGATCACCGGTGATAATGGAAACATGATTCTGGAATGCGAAAATTGCGGAAAATCTATTAAAAGCGGCAGGCTTTGCGACGAATGTGAAAGAGACCTTGCAGCCGGTTTCAGGAGTGCTGCTACCCAGATTAAAAGTGAACTGAATAGTAATTCTTCCATATCCAGAAGCGGTACCGACATGAAATACCGTAACAAGGATGATAACAAGAAAAGCTATTGAGCAAACCAGGGAAAACGGAACATGAGAAAATTTTATATGTTAATATTTATGCCGGTTCTACCGATAATATAGTTGAGTATGTTATGAGGTGAGTTTTATGAGAATAAATGGAGAAATATCCAAAATAGCCGGAGTGTACGGAGCACAAAAGAATGCCGGAAGGGTTGGAAAGACAGGTTC
>JAEZLF010000285.1 GCA_023435925.1 Bacillota bacterium | reverse complement strand
CTTCCTGTGTTTAAATTTTTTATGAACAGTGATTTTGGGAAAAGTAAGGAACAGATCCAGAAAGAACGTGAAAAACTGAAGAACAAAATATTCCCGTTTGGAGATCCTCATCAGGATAAGATCAGGGCAATTCTAAGCCAGATCGATAGCAGAAAGCTCAACCAAATTGACCTGATGTTGAGCTTTATTGAAGGAAAAGAACAGTATCTTGAAGATCAGAGCATTGATGCAATCGTCCATTTGATAAAAAAGAAACCGGCTCGGTTCAATTTGGAGCAAACAAAAAGTATTATTGCTCTGATAATTTTGGATGCCAGAGCCACCGAAATAGACCAATTGCCAACATTGACGGAAGTGCATGATTTTGCAGGAGCTCTTGAGATGTAGATGAGCCGGCTGTGGCAAAAAAATTTTTGACCGTTGTTTTTTTTAGCGGTATTGTATATAATACTGTTAATTGTATAAATGAATTTAAAAGCGATGAAAGAGAAAAGTAACCGGGACGGGCTTTAAAGAGAGGAACTGCCTCTGGCTGAAAGCAGATCCAATGAACACACCGGCGAAGTTCCCTCCGGAGCTGCATCCTGAAAACGGAGACTGAATATAGAACTCTATAGTAGGAGATGCCGGCGCCTGGCCGTTAATGAACAGGGTGCAATCAGCAGGAGATCTGCAGAACCGAAACCTGACAGAGACATGGGAATCGATGGGAGCAGTTTCCGGTCGGTTGCATAAGAGAGCCCGCAAAAACTGCGGGAATCTGGGTGGTACCGCGGAGATCAGGTCTTCGTCCCTTTTGGGATGGAGGCTTTTATTTATGCAAATTTCTCTAATGGGAATGTAATGAAATGAGATGTGAAGCGCAGTAAAGATTTTATAAAGGAGGCAGTACAATGAGAGACCAGTTAAACAAAATAAAGCTAGAAGCGGAAAAGAAACTATTAGCTGTGGAATCTGCAGCTGATCTGGAAAATTTACGGCTACAATTCCTCGGCAAAAAAGGTGAACTGACCGCCGTTTTAAGAGGAATGGGTGCACTGACCGCAGAGGAGCGTCCTGTGATAGGGCAATTAGCCAATGATGTCAGAAGCTTTATAGAAGAAAAGCTCGAAGCAGCTTTGAAAGGGTTGCAGGAAAAGGAAAGAGAACGAAGACTGAGTTCGGAAACCATTGATGTGACCATCCCAGGTAAGCGGCTCCAGATCGGAAGTAAGCACCCTCTGAGCATTGTGCTGGAGGAAATTAATGACGTGTTTGCATCAATGGGCTATGAAATTGCTGAAGGCCCGGAAGTCGAACTGGATTATTACAATTTTGAAGCGTTGAATATTCCGGCCGGGCATCCTGCAAGAGATACGCAGGATACCTTTTACATCAACGAAAATATACTGCTGAGAACACAGACTTCACCGGTTCAGATCAGGGTGATGGAGAAAAAAAAGCCGCCTGTAAAAATCATCTGCCCAGGAAGAGTATACCGTTCTGATGCAGTGGATGCGACCCACTCCCCGATATTTCATCAGGTGGAGGGCTTGGTTGTCGATCACGGTGTGACCATGGGTGATCTGGTAGGAACACTGGAGCTGTTCGCCCGGAGACTGTTTGGGGAGAACACGAAAATAAGGCTGAGACCGCATCATTTCCCATTCACAGAGCCCAGTGCTGAAGTGGATGTTACCTGCTGGGCATGCGGAGGGAAAGGCTGCAGAGTATGTAAGAACGAGGGATGGATTGAAATACTGGGAGCAGGTATGGTACACCCGAAGGTTCTAGAAATCTGCGGAATTGATTCCAAGGAATATAGCGGTTTTGCTTTTGGGTTGGGCGTTGAGAGAACGGCCATGGGCCGGTTCAATATTGACGATCTCAGGCTTTTATACGAAAATGACATACGCTTCCTGAAACAGTTTTAGGTGGCACGAGCAGATGGTATCCGGATCGCACGGCGCTATGGGGTGCAGCGGAATAACTACTTCTGCGTAGCTTATACCGGTTTCATTTCGCAAGAGGCAATAAAATAGATTTGAAGGGAGATTTCATTATGAAATTACCATTAAAATGGTTGAAGGATTATACAGATATTAGTGCCAGCCCTAAGGAATATGCGGATGCAATGACAATGTCCGGCTCAAAGGTAGAAGGTATCGAGACTTTGGGAGAAGAGATTGATAAAGTTGTTGTGGGCCGAATCACAGCCATCGATAGGCATCCCGATGCAGACCGTCTGCAGGTGACCATGGTGGATGTAGGGAGTGAATCCATTCAGATTGTCACAGGTGCAACAAACATCAGCGTCAATGATTTGATACCGGTGGCACTGGATGGCTCCAGCCTGCCTGGTGGAAAGAAAATAAAGCGCGGCAAGCTTCGCGGTATAGAGTCCTGCGGGATGATGTGCTCTATTTCCGAGCTTGGTGTGACAAAGGAAGAGTATCCCAATGCCATTGAGGACGGAATATTTATTCTGGAAGGGGATCTGGTTCCGGGAACGGATATTAAAGAGGTTCTTGGAATGGATGAGACCATCATCGATTTTGAGATTACCTCCAACAGACCGGACTGCTTCAGTATTGTCGGACTTGCAAGGGAATCGGCTGCAACCTTCGGAACCACATTCAAAAAACCGGAAATAACCGTTAAGGAACTGGGGGATTCCATTGAGGGACAGGTATCCGTTGATATAAAGGCGCCGGATCTGTGTTACCGCTACAGTGCAAGAATTGTGAAGGATGTGAAAATCGAGCCGTCGCCCAAATGGCTGAGGGATCGGCTGAAGGCTTCAGGAGTGCGGCCAATCAATAATATTGTCGATATTACAAACTATGTCATGCTGGAGTATGGTCAACCCATGCATGCATTTGATCTGGAATACCTGAAGGGGCATAAGATTATCGTAAGAAATGCTGAAGACGGCGAAAAAATGCAGACGCTCGATGGACAGGACCGGGTACTGGATTCTTCCATGCTGGTGATTGCCGATGGTGAAAAGCCGGTAGCTGTAGCCGGAGTTATGGGCGGAGCCAACAGTGAAATCATTCCGGAAACCAGGACTATTTTGTTTGAGTCTGCTACCTTTAACGGAATTTCTGTCCGTTTAACAGCTAAAAAGCTTGGAATGAGAACGGAGTCTTCCAGTCGTTTCGAAAAGGGACTGGATCAGGAGAACGCTCTTGAGGCGCTGAACCGGGCAGCACAGCTTGTTGAAGAGCTGAATGCAGGGACGGTTTGCAAAGGGATCATTGACTGCAATCCGGTAAAAACAGTGAAGAAGAGCATACCTTTTAGTCCGGCACGTATTAACGCCTTGCTGGGAACTGACGTTAGTGTAGAAAAGATGAAGGATATATTCAGGATGCTGGAGATTGACGTGAATGAATCTGAAGGTACCGTTACAGCTCCCAGCTTCCGGCCTGATCTGGAATGTGAGGCCGATCTGGCTGAGGAAGTTGCCAGATTCTACGGATACAATCATATCAAAGCAACCCTGTTGGAAGGGAAGGCAGCGGTATTTGGAGCGAAAACCTGGAAGCAGAAAGTGGATCAGATTATTCGCCAGACAATGCTTTCCTGTGGTTTGTCTGAGACGTACACTTACTCCTTCACCAGCCCGAAGGTTTTTGACAAAATGAATCTTTCCGCGGACAGCGAATTGAGGAAGACGGTGGTTATCACCAATCCGCTTGGGGAAGATTTCAGCGTTATGAGGACAACGACGCTGCCGGATATGCTGGAGGTATTGGCTACCAACTATAACAGAAGGGTTGAGGAGGCTAAGCTGTTTGAGGTATCTCATGTGTATATTCCTAAAAGTCTGCCTTTGACTGAACTTCCGTACGAGAAACCGGTACTGACCATTGGAATGTATGGCAAGGTTGATTTTTATGATGTTTCAGGTATTGTGAATGAGCTGATGTCTGTTTTAGGGATTACAAAATATGAATATGAGCCTGTGAAAGACAATCCTGCCTTCCATCCCGGCAGGACAGCCAAATTGATCGTTCAAGGAAAAGAATGCGGTATCCTGGGCGAAATTCATCCCGATGTAGCAGAGAAATTCGAAGCTGCGCAAAGAAACTATATCGCCATGATCGACATGGAACCATTGGCAGACGCTGCTTTATTAAAGCCTGAGTATAAACCGCTGCCCAAGTATCCGGCGGTTACAAGAGATATCGCTATGTTGGTGGATGATGATGTGCTGGTAAAACAAATCGAGCAGTTGATCAGCGCAAAGGCTGGGAAGATCCTGGAAGAGATCCGGCTGTTCGACGTATATAAAGGCAAACAGGTACCTGAAGGAAAGAAGAGTGTTGCCTATTCTATTACATTCAGGGCATCCGACAGGACGCTGACCGATGAGGAAGTTGGCAAGGCAATGAGCGGTATCCTGAAAGCTTTGTCAGAGAAGCTGGATGCACAGTTGAGGGAGTAAAGCTGTCTGGCACGGTAGAGAGTAAGTTCGTTTAGCCGGTAAAGAGAGTATGCCTGTTTCATTGGTAATATGCAGATAATCAGCAATAAAAAGAACGATAGCAGAGTGAAAATCTACTATCGTTCTTTTTTGGGATTACATGCTATTTCCTTTAGTATTTTTGTGTTTTTACATTTGTTTTTTCTTTTGTTATTTCATTTGCTGTTCTGCATAAGCGATCATTTTCTTGACCATCTGCCCGCCGATGGGTCCGCCTTCATGGCCATTCTGAGCGGCAGTCAGATCACCCTTGTAGTGGTCGTTGTTTTCCTTCACAAATTGCTCATGCCCAATTTCCTTTGCGCATTCCATCTTAAACCGGTTCAGCGCTTCTCTCTTATCTGCAACCAGAGGAGTTTTTGGCCTTGACATACATATTCACCTTCCTTAGATTTGATTTTATTTTTCCTCGTTTATATTTTTAACGGATTTGCAATTAATACTCTGTTAAATAATTCTGCAATAAAAATACCAGTTATTGCTTACAAAATGACAATTTGATATAATCTTCAGTATTGTTTCGGGCAATAATTCGGCTGCGAAAAAACTTATTCAGAATATTGCCGGCACTTTTGGAGCATATTTTACAGGAGGCATGATACAATGAAAAAATTAGGTTTTGACTATTCAAATGCACGATCTTTCTTGAAGGAAACTGAAATATCTTATTTTTCTGAGTTTATAAAATCAGCACATGAAATGCTGCACAACAGGACCGGTGCAGGAAGTGATTTTCTGGGGTGGGTCAATTTGCCCGCAGACTACGACAAAGCAGAATTTGCTAGAATTAAGGCTGCCGCAGCAAAAATCAGGTCGGACTCCGATGCCCTTGTTGTGATTGGAATCGGGGGCTCCTATCTTGGCGCGAGATCCGCCATTGAAGCGCTTTCTCATGCCTTTTATAATCTGCTGCCGAAGGAAGGCAGAAATACACCGGAGGTTTATTTTGTCGGCAACAGCATCAGCTCTACTTACATCTCAGAGCTCTTTGAACTGTTGAAGGATAAAGAGATTTCTGTAAATATTATTTCGAAATCCGGTACTACTACTGAACCTGCTCTTGCTTTCCGGGTTTTCAGAGAGTATATGGAACTGAAATACGGAAAAGCAGAAGCAGCGAAAAGAATATATGCAACAACGGACAAGTCCAGAGGCGCGCTCAAAAAGCTGGCTGATGAAGAAAAATACGAGAGCTTCGTCATACCGGATGATGTGGGCGGAAGGTATTCCGTACTTACAGCAGTAGGTTTGCTGCCGATCGCTGTGGCAGGTATCGATATTGACGCCATGATGAAGGGCGCGGCAGATGCAGCTGAGCTTTACAATAATCCGGATGTGGCAAGTAATGAGTGCTATCAGTATGCAGCAGTCAGAAATGCACTTTACAGAAAAAACAAAACAACTGAAATCATGGTCAACTATGAACCATCCCTGCATTTTTTCACTGAGTGGTGGAAACAGCTCTACGGAGAAAGCGAAGGCAAGGATCAAAAGGGCATTTTCCCCGCGGGAGTGGATTTTACTACAGATCTTCATTCCATGGGTCAGTATGTGCAGGATGGTCTGCGGAATATCTTTGAGACTGTGCTGAATGTGGAAGAGCCCAGAAAAAACATGATTATTAAGGAAGACAAGGATAATCTGGACGGACTCAACTTCCTTACCGGGAAGGATATTGATCTTGTCAACAAAAAAGCCATGCAGGGAACGATACTGGCTCATACGGACGGAGGAGTGCCGAATCTCATCATCAACATCCCGAAGATGGACAGCTACTGGTTCGGAAACATCGTGTACTTTTTTGAAAAGGCTTGCGGTATCAGCGGCTATCTGTTAGGAGTCAATCCATTTGATCAGCCGGGCGTGGAGGCATATAAAAAGAACATGTTTGCCCTTCTTGGAAAACCTGGTTATGAAGCCGAGAAAGAAAAGCTGGAGAAAAGATTGGGATAGTTAAGACTGATACAAAGCAATACTCACATAAATTGCGCCTGACCATCACGGAACAGGCGCTTTTCGTTGAGGACAACAGCTGACCGGCAGTTTCTTCAAGCGGCCAATACACCATTGCATGATACAGCTTAAGGTATTGTGCAAATCAATATCTCCGGCCGCGACAGGAAGCGCATTGGTACGACAACATTGCCAAGGCCTCTGTTAATGTATACTTTTATATCATTAATCCGATGATAGCCTCTTCGGATCCCCATTCTGCAAAGCTGATCCTTCCGGAGCAGAAAGAATTCCAGATTGAAGGGCATCCAGATTTGTCCGCCATGGAAATGGCCGCAGAACATGTAGTCAACAATCTTCCCCGGGATATGAAGTGCCAAATCGGGATTGTGGGTCAGCGCTATTTTTGGAGCGCCCTGAACGCAGCCAATTAGTGCTTTTTCAATATCAGGACGACCTGCTCTGAGATCATCGATTCCGATAATATTATACTTCCTGCCTTGCTTTTCTATGACAACCGTTTTGTTTCGCAGCACCTCCACACGAAGCGCTTCTATTTCGTTTACGAAATTCTCAAGACCTGGCCGGCTACCTGAGAATGCTCGATAATCATGATTGCCAAGACAAATGATTGTCCGAAAACCTTTACAGAAGGTCTGCAGGTAATCAAGAAACTGTGTTGCATGAATTGGTTCATTGACATAATCACCCGAAATCAGTATGATATCGGGTTTTTCCTGCTTTACAATCTTGCGTATTCTACTTGCGGATATTCCTGTCATATAAACATGTAAGTCGGTAAGATGTATAATTTTCAGACCGCTTCCATCACGAGAGAAATCGTGTTTTTCGATCTTTAGCCATCTGGTTTCGAGGCACATATATGCAGCCAGAACAATAATCAATAAAAGTATTATGTATATAAAAAGCATTTACTTATCTCCCGGTATCTTTGTATAACTTCAGCATACTTTGTCCTGCATGTATTCATGCTTATACTTAATATAACAATTGCCTGTAGTTGTAGCAAGTGTAATTTTTAACCCAACTCAGTATTCTATTTTCTCTCGTTTTTTGCTGTTACTTAAAAATTTGACTACTATAAATAATAAAATATATAATGAAGCCAGTGAATAACGCATGAAAAATTTGAAGTGCATCCTGCAGGTTGAGGTTATTGCTAAGGGTGCACAGGTGGAGAGTGAGTGTACCGATGAAAATGAAGGATGATACGCGCGGCAGTTGCGAGGAGTTTAAAATAAACCCGGAGAGCATACAAAGAGTAAGGGAGTGTATGATTGGTGACCAGCACGCCCTCAGACTTTCCGAATTATTTAAAGTGCTGGGCGATCAGACGAGGATCAAAATCATCTTTGCCCTTTCCTGCTGTGACCTGTGTGTATGTGACATAGCAGAATCCATCGGAATGACACAGTCAGCTGTTTCGCACCAGCTGCGGCTCATGAGGAATATGAGGCTGGTAAAATTCAGAAAGGAAGGCAAGTCTGTGTTTTATTCTCTGGATGATGAACATATATTGCAGCTTTTCAGCCAGGGTATGGAGCATGTAAAGCATGGATAGGCTTGAACGATAATCCATCTTACGGCGCGGTGACAGGAGCTGGTAAGTACCGGCGGCCAGCTTGATAAGCCGCGGTTCAGCAGCAGAAAAATACCGGCGGGCTGGCTTATAAATATCATCGATAGACAGCTAATCAGTATCGTTGTTAACAGCTGACTAAGTGCCAATCAGGCTGATTAAGTGCGATAACAGCGGCTTGACAAACACCATGGCCGGCTTTATAATTGTCTTTGTGATATGCGGATGTGGTGGAATGGCAGACACGATAGATTTAGGATCTATTGCGACGAGCGTGCAGGTTCAAGTCCTGTCATCCGCACCAAAATTAAGACGTCACCTTTGATACAATCTCAGAGGACAGAAAACCCCTTGGTTCAAGGGTTTTTAGTTTGTCCTGCTGAGAAAATTGAAACAAAGAGCAGGTCAAGATGGCCTGACATGATGTTTTGCAATTATCGGATGCACCTGAATGCACCCGGACGCACCCACCCAGTTATATCGTGAATCAAATGAATCTTTTTTAGTTTTTATTCAGATTAACAATCATAATAGATATAGGGCGGGCTTGTGTCATTGGTAAATTATTAAAGACTACTGCAATAGCAGTAGGAGGCATGCTCCTTAAATCCGAAAAAATAGCCTATTTACGGGTATATGCGGATTATCAAGATCAAGCGAAACGTCTATCGATTCATCATGACATTTCAATCTTTTCAATCGAGGCGGCTCCCCAAATATCATTGTAATCTGAATAAAAGATCGGAAAATTCCCAATATGCGCTTTCTAATTGTTATGTCGCACTGTACTTTCTAGAATTATCAAAGTTTTACATAAGCATTTATTGTCTAATTATGATATAATTACAAAAAAAGATCAATAGTGAATTTTAAGGGGGATAAATGTGAATATATCTTCAGTTTATATTCAAAATTTCCGCAAACTTCATCGATGCCTTATTGATTTTAGTAAAAAAACAACCTTGTTTGTCGGAGCAAATAATAGCGGCAAGACTTCAGCTATGGATGCTCTTGCAAAGTTCCTTTCGGGTAGGAGCTTTGTGTTTAATGACCTTACGATATCAAATCGTGCAAAAATCAACACAATAGGGGATGAATGGTCTCACAAAGAATGTAAAGAACCTTTTGATTTGGTAAAATGGGAAACATTTTTACCAATGATGGATGTTTGGTTGGATGTTAAGAGTAATGAAATTCACTATATTGCTAATATCATCCCGACATTAAAATGGCGAAGCGGAAAACTTGGGATTAGACTAGTTTTTCAACCAAAAGATATTTCAAAATTATTTAGTGAGTATAGGAATGCATTTTTTGCTGCACGTACTGCTGAAGATAGCAGAGCTAGTGAAGCTAGTGAAGTTACATCTCCTGTGAAGTTGTTTCCAAAGAACTTATGTGATTTTCTTGAAGAGAAACTGAATACATCTTTTTCTATTAAATCATATGTTCTTGACCCAAATATAACGGGGTCTGAACCACTTCAGACGACGCCATTTGAAATGGAGTGTTTTACAGATAACCCCTTAAAAGGAATAATCAAAATAGATGTAATTGATGCGCAACGTGGCTTCGCAGACCCAGACGCTAATGACGCTGGAGAAAAATCCAGGAAACAGCTGTCGACCCAAATGCGTAGTTATTATGACAAACATTTGGATCCTGAAAAGCTGCCGACCCCAAAGGATATTGAGATACTTGAAGTTACAGAAAAAGCTAGGGCTGCTTTTGATGTTAGGTTAACTGAAAAGTTTAAACCTGCAATCAAAGAATTAGAAGAACTAGGTTATCCAGGTGTAACCGATCCTAGAATTACTATTACAACAAAGGTTAGTACCAGCGAAACATTAAAGCATGAATCTGCTGTGCAATATGCTCTTAGCCGGAACGATGATAACCTTAAATTGCCAGAAAAATATAATGGTTTAGGATATCAAAATCTTATTTCTATGGTTTTTGACCTTATGAGTTTTCGTGATGGCTGGATGAGAGAAGGAAAAGCTAAAAAACAACAAGGAGCAGACACTGATGCAATCGAGCCATTGCATTTGGTTCTAGTTGAGGAACCTGAGGCTCATCTGCATGTGCAAGTACAACAGGTTTTTATACGCAAAGCTTACTCCGTATTACGTAAACATGGATTTTTAGAGAAAAATCCTGGATTTTCAACTCAGCTAGTTATCAGTACACATTCCAGTCATGTTTCACGTGAGGCCGATTTTTCAGATTTACGATACTTTAAACGGTTACCAGAATGTGCTGATTGTGGTATTGCAACTGCAAAAGTTATTAATCTATCTGATGTATTCGGGGTGAATAATGATACGGTTAAGTTCGTTACCCGATATTTACAAACAACACATTGTGATCTGTTTTTTGCGGACGCGGCCGTATTGGTTGAAGGATCTGCTGAGAGTATGTTGATGCCTCATTTTATAAGAAATAAATATCCTGAGCTGCACCAGCGGTATATTTCGATACTAAGCATCAATGGCCGACACTCACATCGCCTAAGTCCTTTAATAGATCGATTATGTATACCTACGCTTATTATTTCAGATTTGGATTCTGTAGAAAAAGAAGGTTATCATAAAACCGCTCGCCCCGAGAGAAGTAAAGGATTAATAAGTGGTAATTATGCAATTACTAATTGGTTAATTAAAGAAAAGGATTTGGATAAACTTCTCGATTTACCGCCAGAGCAAAAGATTATAAAAAAAGATACGACCTACGAGTATTTTATTCGCATTGCATACCAGATGCCCGTTAAGATTTTATATAACGGAACAGAGACTGAAGCATTATCAGGCACGTTCGAAGATTGCCTAGTTTACACAAACTACGAATTGTTTAAGAATCTCAGTTTTAAAGACGACGACGCTGGGAATCTTGTAAAAGAAGTCAACGCCTCAATCGGGAAAGCAAAAACATTTGAGGATTTACATAAAGGAGTATACAAAGCTCTTAGAGAAGGAAAGTCTGACCAAAAAGCTGAATTTGCTTTGGATTTAATTTACAATATTGATCCTGCAAAACTTACCATTCCCTCTTACATTGCGGAGGGACTGGATTGGCTTAAAGATCTTCTTAATCCGGAGGTGTAGAGTGTGATAGAAGAAAAAAACACTATGCCAATATTAGACGATCAAATAGATGATCATGTCGATGAAGAGATAAAACTGTGTTTTTCTAAAGATAACCCAACAAGCTTTTTTATGTTTGCAGGGGCGGGCTCCGGTAAGACTAAAAGCTTAATTCGTGCACTTTCTTTTTTAGATAATGAGATAGGGTCTGAGCTTTCTGCGTATTCCAAACAAGTAGCCGTTGTAACTTACACGAATGCCGCTTGCGATGAAATATCCAGAAGGCTTCAATACAAGCCTATTTTTATGGTTTCGACTATCCATAGCTTCTTATGGGAACTGATTAAATATTATCAAGCAGATATTAAAACTTGGGTTGCTGAATCCCTTAAAAAAGATATTGCCGACTTGAATGAAAAACAAGCTAAAGGACGCGGTGGCGATGCTGCTATTAAAAGAGCTGAAGAGATTGAAAGAAAGACTATTCGTCTTGAAAAAATTAAGACTGTAAAGAAGTTCTCATACAATCCAAATGGGGAGAATGTTGGATATGACTCATTAAATCATAACGAAGTTATTGAAATGGGATGTGAGTTTATCGCGACAGAAGATACTATGCAGGAGATTTTGGTTGGTAAGTATCCCATATTATTAATTGACGAGAGCCAAGATACAAAAAAAGAGCTTGTTGAAGCTTTGCGGGTAGTTTATGAGAAGTACAAAGATCGTTTCATTATTGGAATGTTTGGTGACATGATGCAGAGAATTTATTTGGATGGCAAAGATAATTTGGCAGATTTTGTCCCAGTCGAATGGTGTAGACCAAAAAAAATTATGAATCATCGGAGCGCCAAGCGGATTGTGCAATTGGCCAATGCGATCAGAAAAACAATTGATGGACAGCAACAAAGAGAGCGGTCTGATGCCGAGGTGGGAACGGTGCGTTTATTTATCGCAGCAGCTTCATCTGATAAAGAAAAAGTCGAACTACAAGCAGCTAAGATTATGGCAGAAAAATCAAAAGATATTAGCTGGCTCGATTCATCTGAGTACAAAAGTTTAATACTTGAACATCATATGGCTGCTCGCAGGTTTGGCTTTTTTAATCTTTATTCGCCACTAAACGAATCTAATTTTTTCGATACTTCATTACGCGATGGGTCAATAGCTGAACTATCGTTTTTATCCAACGTTGTCTCTCCACTTGTGAAGGCATATCTAAAAAATAATGATTTTGAGGTTGCAAAAATCCTTCGGCAGTATTCTCCGCTTTTAGGTAAAAAGGTTTTTCAGGGAAAAACTGATGATCAGATAGATTTATTGCAAGATGTTGAAAAAGCAGTCAACGAATTATTATCCCTGTGGGGAAGTGGTAGAATTCCAACTTGTATTGACGTTCTGAAATCTATTAAACGGACAAAATTATTTAATCTTAATGATACTCGTATAGATGACATATTATCCGATGAATCAGGTAATGAGAATAAAAAAATCGTTGCTCTTCGAAAAGCGTTATCTGTTCCTTTTGATGAACTCGAACGATATTCAGCATATGTTACTGGAAACACAAAATTTGCTACACACCAGGGAATAAAGGGTCTTGAGTATCCGAGGGTGATGGTTGTCATGGATGATGCTGAAGCTAAGGGGTTTTTATTTAGCTATGAAAAACTTTTTGGTGCAAAGCCGAAATCGCAAACAGACATTAAAAATGAGCAAGAAGGTAAAGATACGGGAATTACAAGAACGACGAGGCTTTTTTACGTAACATGTACCCGAGCGAGAAAGAGTTTAGCAGTTGTTGTTTACACGGATGACTCAGAAACTGTTAAGAATACTGCGATTTTCAATGGCTGGTTCAGTGCGGACGAGATAGAAGTGTTATAAATTTGGAAGCGCGGACATGTATGCTCTCGTTATTGCAAAGGTAATAGAATGTAAGCCAGTATCTGAATGGACAAGCAGGATTTTAATGTCTTGCGGAGTTATTTACAATATTATACAATTACGATTGTAGTGGAGGTAAGCAGATGAGTAAAGATTCATCAAAAAATGAGAATGACTTATTTCAAGAAGTCAGCGGTATGATAGAATCTATACAGCCTCTAGTCAGGCAGAATCTCTCGCTGCTCACCAATCAGGTTGATGTCTTGATCAAAGGTCGAGAAAGAGACGACGACCAAATCCGGCGGCTATTGGATTTTCTACTCGATTATGCAGGGATGTGCGATGAAGGGCTTGTTCTGTTCAAACGCCTATGTCGCTATTATTATGATATCAACCCGCAGGTAAACGCTGATTATATCGGTATTTATCGAGATTTGTATGGTTCGGAGGAAAATGGTCAGGATAGGATAAAGGGGTGTAATGAATGTCTACGCTTAATCAACTTATCATTGCGGAAGCCACGGAATATGAATTCAAGTCCGAACTTGAAGTGAAACGTCCTAAGAGTTGGTTGAAGACTGTCAGCGCTTTTGCCAACGGTCTTGGCGGTAGTATTTTCTTTGGCGTGGACGATGACAAAAATGTGGTCGGCATTGCCAGCATCAAGACTGTTATTGATATTATCAGTAAGCAGATTAAAGAAAAAATCACGCCTTTGCCGAAGGTTGATTTTCGAGCAGTCCGGACGGATGGTGGTAAAGATATCTTGATTGTTGATGTCGGCGCTGGCAGCGAAACACCGTACTTCTATTCTGCTGACGGCAACCTTGTCGCTTATGTCCGCATCGGTAGCGATAGCCAGCCCGCTCCTTCAAACCGTCTGCGGGAGCTGGTGATGAAGGGCAAGAACCTGACATTTGATTCACTTCCTACAGAATACAAGGTGGACGACCTAACGTTTACTGTATTTGACGCCACCTTCAAAAAAGTTGCAAAGCAGATTCTCACCAGGAAAGACTTAATCTCCTTCGGGCTGTGCAAACCCGACGGGACGTTGACGAACGCCGGGATGTTGTTTTCCGACGAGTGCCCCCTGCTGCAAGCAAGGGTGTTCTGCACGCGCTGGAACGGGCTTGACAAGAGCAGCGGCAGCGATGATGCCCTTGACGACAAGGAGTTTGAAGGCGATTTGATTTCGCAGCTTCAAAAAAGCCACGATTTCGTGAAAATGAATTCAAAGGTGCGATGGAAAAAGATGTCCGACCATCGCGTGGACAAGCCGGACTATGCAGACAGAGCCGTTTTTGAAGCGCTTGCGAATGCATTTATGCACAGGGATTACGACGTCATTGGAAGTGAAGTCCATGTGGATATGTTCGATGACCGGCTTGAGATATATTCCCCCGGAGGTATGCCGGACGGTACTCTGATACAGGAGCGTGATATTGAACACGTTCCGTCGACGCGCCGTAATCCGATAATAGCAGAGATATTCCACCGCCTTGATTACATCGAGCGGCGTGGAAGTGGCTTCAATAAAATACTCACAGAAACGGCGAACCTGTACGGCTACACAGATGCCTTGGCACCAAAATTTAAGTCAACGTCAACGGCTTTTCATGTTATTTTGAAAAATATGAATTATTACTTGCATGGTGATACCACGCAAGTCGCCACGCAAGATACTATGCAAGATGCAAGAACCGAGAAATTGCTTGATTTTTGTAACGAACCAAGAACAAGGGATGAAATGCAGCAATTTATCAGAATTGCTAACAGGGAACATTTTCGCAAAGCGATTTTAAGGCCATTGCTTGATTCTGGAAAGCTGAAGATGACAATACCCAACAAGCCGAACAGCCGTAATCAGAGATATATAAAGGAACATCCAAAGACTTGAGTCTGTGTATCAAGCCATATGACTGTGGGGTTTCGGTTGGGCAGAAAATTTCACTCCTTTGGGAGAGCGAATCCTTCACCGAGGTGACAATACCTTTAGGATCTATTGCGACGAGCGTGCAGGTTCAAGTCCTGTCATCCGCACCAAAATTTTTGGTAGTTATGGATGCCGTGCGGTCAAAACCGCATGGCATCTGCCTTTTGTATGACGGTTTTTATCAGACATGCCATAGCCTGTGCTTCCTGTGCCGTTGTGGTAGCTTTTGGCATAAATTCGCCCTTTCCATTGCCGGAGATGATGCCGATCTTAAACATATATCAGATTAACAAAAATAGTCCGGCGTTTAGGTGGACTATTTTACATATAGCGCCACGCATAACCCGGTGGTTTTCTGTAAAGGCTCTATGCAGATACGGGCTAAAAATTAAAATTGAGGTCATAGACACAACGATGTATTCTAAGCCTTAACTAAGCTTTGGACATTATACTATATAATGAATTGGAGTGATGTAAATGAAGCTTTTATATGCGGATGATGAACTGAGTATGTCGGAAGCCGTTGTTGATATTCTTACTTATCATAAATACACTGTTGATGCCGTGTACGACGGCGAGGAAGCATTAGCCTATGCCGAAGCCGAGCAATATGACGGGATAATACTGGATATTATGATGCCGAAAATGAATGGTATTGAGGTGTTAAAAGCACTGCGGAGAAAAGGAAATAACACTCCTGTTTTACTATTGACCGCCAAAACTGAAATTGAGGACAGAATATTAGGTTTGGATATGGGAGCAGACGATTATCTTCCCAAACCTTTTGTAATGGGTGAATTACTTGCCCGTGTGCGTGCAATGCTCCGCCGTAAAGAAAATTATACGCCTAATATTTTAAGTCTAGGAAACATCACATTAAATATGCAAAATTATGAGCTTTATGGGAACGGTCATTCCTTCACCTTACCGAAACTGGAATATAAGCTTATGGAACTTTTGATGCTAAACAAAGGCATCTTCCTTTCCACTGAAGATTTGCTCGTAAAGGTATGGGGATATGATACAGATGCAGAGCTCGGAACGGTGTGGGTATATCTCTCCTATCTTCGCAAAAGGCTTGCAGCCTTAAATGCAAATGTTGTGATTCGAGCCAAGCGGAATACAGGCTATACACTTGAGGTGGAAGAATGATTAAAACACTGCAAAGAAAATTTATTGTTACAGCAATGACGGCAATTACTGTACTGATATTGCTGCTGCTTGGCGGAATTAACATTGTCAATATCGTAATTGTAAGCAATCAGATTGATAAAACATTGATGATGATTTCGGAGAATGAGGGAAATCCGGAAAACATACCGATGAAACCGGACAAAATGTCTCCTCCGCCTGTCTATGGCCCGAAAAACGAACACGATATTTTTATGTCATCTAATTTCTTTGTGATACGGTATGACAATTACGGCAAAATTGTGTTTGCTGACGTCAGCAGGCTTGCCTCCCTCAGTGAGCAAGATGCAATTGAGATGGCATCTGCAATATATGAACAAAATGAAGCAACCGGAAAAATTGAGCAGTATCGATATATGGTGCGAAACAGCAGAAGCGGCCTTGGAAAAGTTGTTGTTTTCCTGGACACCTCCGGCGAGATCTATTCATACGTGCGAGTTCTGTTTTTGTCAGCAGGAATTGGCATAGCATGTTGGATTGCTATGCTTTTATTTGTCGCATTACTCTCCAAAAAAGCCATTAAACCCATTGCCGAAAACATAGAAAAGCAAAAGCAGTTTGTTACCAATGCCGGACACGAAATCAAAACCCCTCTTGCGATAATACAATCCAATATTGAGGCTTTGGAGCTTTACAACGGAGAAAACAAGTGGAGTAAAAATATTAAAGGACAGACGGTAAGGCTGAATGATTTAATGAGAAATCTCCTAACTCTTGCCCGTATGGATGAAAATATGGCAGCACTTCCGGTGTCTGATTTATCTCTCAGTCAGTTGCTCTCGGAGTATACAGAAAACTTTTCAGAATCTTTTAAGATGAAAGAGATCTCCATACAGAAAAACATACAACCATCGATTATGTTTCGTGCTAATCGTGAGCACATCGTTCAGTTGATTTCAGTTTTACTGGACAATGCTGTGAAATACACAATCGAAAACGGCACTGTATATGTTAGCCTGGTGAAGAATGACAGAAGAATTAAGCTGCAAATAGGTAATACCTGCGAGCAGCTTCCGCCTATTCCGCCGGAGAAATTATTTGATAGATTTTACCGTGCAGATGAAGCACGTACACAAAGGTCCGGCGGGTACGGGATCGGATTGTCGGTGGCAAAATCTATTGCAGAAGCCTATAAGGGAACGTTAACAGCGGAATACCAAAACGCAAATACAATTATGTTTACAGCAAGATTTTAACACCAAACTCCAAAGCACTCACAGAATTTTTTCTGTGGGTGCTTTTCTAAGTTAGGACTAAGGTTTTGAAATTATACTATACCTAGAATAATGAAAGGGGTGAAATTGATGCAATTTAGACACGAATGGAAGCACGAAATATCCTATGTAGATATGCTGACGCTTCGCTCCCGTCTTATGGCCGTTATGCAGCAGGACAGTCACGCCATAAACGGTAAGTATAAAATTCGCAGTCTGTATTTTGACAATTTGAAGGATAAGGCGCTGCTGGAAAAAATCAATGGCGTTAACATGCGAGAAAAATTCCGTATTCGTTATTACAACGAAGATACATCATGGATAGTTCTCGAGAAGAAAAGTAAAATAAACGGTATTAGTGCCAAAGAACAGGCTGTACTTTCGATAGAAGAGGCACAAATGATTGCAGGAGTCGGTTTTGATTCTTTATCGAACAGTGAAAAGCCACTTTTGCGGGAACTCGTCTGTAAGATGAAAATAGAAGGTTTGCGTCCAAAAACCATTGTAGACTATACTCGTGAGCCGTTTAGATATGCGCCGGGCAATGTGCGGGTAACACTTGATTATAACATTCGCACTGGTATGACTTGTACCGATTTTCTGAATCCCGACTGTATCACGGTTCCCGCAGGAGATGCACCAATAATTCTCGAGGTAAAATGGGACGAATTTTTGCCTTCCGTTATCAGAGATATTATACAGCTTCAAGGGAAACACGCATCGGCATTTTCAAAATATGCCACTTGCCGTATATACGGTTAATACAAAATTATTTTTTAAGGAGTAGATATCATGAATTTTAAAGATATTTTCAAGTCCGGCTTTTTGGAGAACATCACAAGTGTATCCCTTTTAGATATGGGAATTGCACTGCTTTTGGCATTTGCTATCGGTATGTTTATCTTTTTGATTTATAAAAAGACATTCACCGGCGTTATGTATTCCTCCTCTTTCGGAGTAACTCTTGTTGCACTCACAATGATTTCCACCCTTGTAATTTTAGCGGTAACATCGAATGTTGTACTGTCCCTTGGTATGGTCGGCGCACTCTCTATCGTTCGCTTCCGTACAGCAATTAAAGAACCTCTTGACATTGCCTTTTTGTTTTGGTCAATTGCAGTAGGTATTGTTTTAGCAGCAGGTATGATTCCGCTTGCTGTGTTCGGCAGCGTAGTTATCGGCATTGTTCTTCTTGTATTTACCAATAAAAAAGCACACCTTAACCCCTACATCGTAGTGATTCGTTGTGAGAATCACGACAGCGAAGTTTTTGCAATGGACTTCCTTAAAAAGCAGGTGTCACGTTGCACTGTAAAAAGCAAAACCGCTCAAAAGGGTGCTATTGAGCTGAGTGTGGAAGTTCGTATGAAAGAGGATAATACCGATTTTATCAATATCCTTTCCGAAATGAACGGAGTAAGCAGTGCAGTATTGGTAAGCTATAACGGCGACTATATGGGATGATCAGGAGGGACACTATGACAACGCACAAAAACATTGATAAAATTTGCTGCGTCATTCTTGCTCTTTCGCTTATATTAACCGTACTGTTTATGAACGCCGAGAGTTTTGGAATAAAACCAGCTTCCACTGTAAAAGGTTATGAGAGCCGTTTGTTCAGCACTTCGTCCGTGCATTCAATAAATATTGTTATGGATGACTGGGATGAATTCCTTACTACCTGTACAAATGAAGAATATGCCCAATGTACAGTGATTGTGGACAATGAAGCGTATAAAAATGTTGCGATTCGTGCCAAGGGTAACACCTCGTTGACACAAGTGCAAAACTACGGAAACAATCGGTATAGCTTCAAAATCGAATTTGACCATTATGACAGTACGAATACCTACTACGGATTAGATAAGCTGAGTTTGAACAATATCATTCAGGATAACACCTATATGAAAGATTTTCTGACTTATCAGATGATGGGATATTTCGGTGTCAATGCACCTCTTTGCAGCTATGTTCAAATCTTGGTCAACGGAGAAGAATGGGGCTTATACCTTGCGGTAGAGGGCGTTGAGGAATCCTTTTTGGAAAGGAACTTCGGTAACAATTACGGCGAACTCTATAAACCGGACAGTATGAGTATGGGCGGCGGCAGAGGTAACGGCGGCAAATTCGATATGAAAGAGTGGGACGCCGAGCAAGAAAGCGAGAATGATAGCAGCAATAATATGGAACAGACTATACCGGAAATGGGAATGCAAACACCTCCGGGCGGTGGACAGCAATTTGGCGGTCAGCAAGGAGGGCTAGACGGAATGGGTCAACAACCAGGTGGTCAGCAGCAGGGCGGTGGAATGAATCCTCGAAATATGGAGCTTTCCATTGACCAAATCAAAACAATGATACAATCCTTGGAGGATACCAAGCTACAGTCATTAGCTGAACTGCTCGGTTACGACAACGCTGAAGCTATGCTTACAGCATTGGATAGCGCAAAGGATACTGAAACCTTCCTTAATGGTAAAACCGTAATGGAACTTATGGATTATTTGTTTAGGAGGCAAAACGGTGGTTTTGGTCAAGGGGGAATGGCACCGCCACCCGATATGAACGGCGGAAATTTCTTCGGTGGAATGAACGGAGCTCCTGAAAACGGCGGTAGAATGGGCGGCATGGGAAGTTCGGACGTTTCGCTCATCTATTCCGATGACGAGTACGAAAGCTATTCTAATATCTTTGATAATGCCAAAACCGACATTACGGATGCAGATAAAGACCGCTTGATTGATGTGATTAAGCAACTGAATGAAAATAGCAGCATTGAGGATGTTGTGAATGTTGAGAAAGTTATACGCTATTTTGTCGTACACAATTTTGTCTGCAATTTCGATAGTTATACCGGTTCAATGATTCACAACTATTACCTGTATGAAGAAGACGGTCAGCTTTCATTGATTCCTTGGGATTATAACCTTGCTTACGGTGGATTTGTCGGCGGTTCGGATGCTACGGGCCTTGTTAATTATCCCATTGACTCTCCGGTCTCCGGCGGAACAACAGATTCACGACCTATGCTCAGTTGGATTTTCGAGAGCGAGGAATATACAGAACTGTACCATCAGTATTTTGCAGAGTTTATTTCTGATTACTTTGACAGTGGATACTTTGCGCAAATGATAGATTCTGTAAAGACAATGATTGCACCTTTCGTAGAAAGTGACCCAACGAAATTCTGCACGTATGAGGAATTTGAAGCAGGTATTGATACTCTTAAAGAGTTTTGTTTGCTTCGTGCAAAAAGCGTAACCGGTCAGCTTACCGGTACCATTTCGGCGACTTCGGAGGAACAGTCAAAAGATACCTTAGTTGATGCATCTCATATCAGCATTCCTGATATGGGCAGTATGAACAATAGTATGGGCGGCGGAATGAATAAGCCTGGTGATCAGAACAGCGGAATGCGTGGTCAAGCACCGACGAATAACAATCAACAGCGACCAACTGGTCCATTTCCCCAAAATGGCGGTAACGCACCCGAAATTCCGCAAGGCAACGGACAGCAGGATTTTCCTCAAGGTGGAAACGGTCAAAATATGACTCCACCCAATGGAAAAGGAGAGTATGTGGGAAACGAAGCAACTGCTATTTCGAGTGAGTCATATATCATTTTAGGCATTTCCGGTATCGTGTTGATTGTTGGCCTTTCGATTGCCATACTTTACAAAAAACGGTTTTAGTCATAACTATTACTTGTATAATGATTGATTTTTGTCTGTTGAATAACCTGATTGCAGTCGTTGCTGTATGGGTATCAAATTGGTATAATCTCCATGAAAGAGATGCTTTGCAATGACATTCGTGCTAAAATCAGCAAGCAAGCCGGTGACACAGCTGAGCAAGCCGGTGACACAGCTGAGCAAGCCGATGACACAGTAGGGTAAGCAGGCGACACAGTAGGGTAAGCAGGCGATACAGTAGAGCAAACAGGTGACACCTTTAAAGTAACGATTAAGGAGTGTGAGTAAGATGTGGAAATGTCCGAAGTGTGGTCGTGAGTTCAAAAATACAGAACAAGATCACTTTTGTTTAAAACCAAACAGCATTGACGAATACATCGACGCTCAGCCGGAAGAAATGCGTTCACTACTTCAGCGAATCCGCGAAACTATCCGCGACGCTGCGCCGAAAGCTGCGGAGAAAATCTCATGGCAGATGCCGACATTCTGGCAGAGAGAAAACCTCATTCACTTCGCAGCGTTCAAGAAGCACATCGGGCTGTACCCCGGCGGCGAAGCTACGTCCATATTTGCGGATCGACTCAAGGGTTATAAGACTTCCAAGGGAGCTATTCAGCTACCGCTTGACAAACCGATCGATTATGAACTCATCACCGATATCGTGCGGTGGAGGGTGAGACAGGTGGAGGGTTGAGTATGCCGGAATTTACGTGCGAAGAGCTGAACGAAGCGCATCGTGCCTTGCTGTCCACACTTCGAAAGTGTGAAAAGATGGACGCAACAAAACTGGGCAAATCGCAGCAGACTCTTCTTGAACGGCGAATTGCTGCTTTGAAGGTTGCGCTTAAGCTTATTGAAAAAGAGCAAGTTCAAAAAGAGCAAATACTAAAGGAGAGAGGAGAGAAAACGCTATGAAACCGAGAATATTTGCGACCGCTTTTTCAAGCGTATACCCTTTGTATGTTCAAAAGGCGGAGAAAAAGGGACGCACAAAGGAAGAAGTCGATACGGTCATTTGCTGGTTGACCGGATATGACAAGCATGGTTTGCGTGCGCAAATCGATAAAGAGGTTGATTTCGAGACGTTCTTTGCCGAAGCTCCGCAAATGAACCCAAACGTCCATAAAATCACCGGAGTAATCTGCGGTGTTCGCGTAGAGGAAGTCGAAGACCAGCTTATGCAGAAGATTCGCTGGCTTGACAAACTGGTTGATGAATTGGCAAAAGGCAAACCAATGGAGAAGGTTTTGAGGAGTTAAGGCTGACTCGGGATACATGTCACTTCTGTTTTGAAATGCGCCAAATGACGCACAACCGGCAGATTGTGAAGATAGGAGGCCTCGTCTACCGGCGAACTCAGCCGCACACTGTTGATATAATTTCGCTTCATCTAAGTACTTCATCCTCTCCCCAATAATAGCTTCAGTATATCAAATCCCGCTGTATGTGTGAAGAAGCGGCGGCAATATCATCGGTGCATGGGGCTTTGGGTCAATTGTCAAAGTAAATGTGACCCTTCACGAATTACTTAGTTGCATTCATGATGCATGGCTGTCGAAATCCTCCAGAATCCATACATCCACATATCGGATGCCGAAGGCCATGGCTGCATCATATACATCAGTACTGCCCCGGGCATCCTCGCCGAAAAAAATATCGATGGAAGTGCCTTTAATCAATCTGCCTGTATCCTCGGCTATATAAATTCCGTCCAAATGGCTGTACTCGTCCGGGAAATTGATCATCAGCCTGCTGCCCAACGGAATGACTTCAGGGTCAACAGCAACCGTACGTCCAACGGTTGCTCTAGTACCTGAGCAGGTGATGCCATAACCGGGATCGCCGGGCTTTTTTCCGCAGCTTTCTACGGACAGGTCATATGCGGTTGCTTTCATTTTCAAAGAGTTCTTTTCGTCCCAATTGTTTTGACTGGCTGCAATGTCTTCGTCCAATAGTGTGGTATATTCATATTCCGCCTGACCGGCAGCTGCTATTTGCTCGGGAGCGGTTATTGAATCCGCGGCAAAACGACCGATTCCAAAAGCAAGCCCGGTTATTAGCAGTATCATTGCAGCGGCTGCTGCCGGGAGTCTCATCCATTTGTTCCGGCGTCCTCTGTAACCGGACTTTACAACATAAACCTGCGAGAGATACCCGAAATAAGTTTCCCCGGGTTTTACCTGTTTGTCTGCGGCGTCTGTGCCGTCTGCAGCTTCTGTTATGGCGGTCATTCGAGACTCATCTAATTCATTGGCTGTTATTTGCGACTCGCCGTTTTCCATATGAGCAGAAGCTTTTCTGGAAATCGCTTTCAAACGCTTGGCTGCGTAGCTTGCAGATCCCGCCTCAAAAACTTCCGCATAGGCAGGTACTGACGGCTCAGCTGCTTTATCAAGTGCAACCAAATCATCCGCAGACGCAATCTGTGGCTCATCCGCAGGCGCAACCAGTTTATCTGCACGCGCAGCCGATAACTCATTCGCAGGTGCATTCGGCTGCTTATCCACAGGTGCAATCAATGACTCATTTGCAGGTGCAATCGGATCATCATTTACAGAAGTCTGGATCATGGCCTCTGCCGCAGCAATGGTCTGCGCCATACTCATTGACGGACTGAGCTCCATAAGCCGGTGTGATTCAAGCACCAAGCCTACTAGCCGGTCCTTTGACAAATGACCGGTCGAATTAGAAGAAAGCCATGCATCCAGACCGTCAAAAAAGTCCTCTCCGGATTCCTTTAGTTCCACTGCCGCTTGGAAAGCGTCAGAACAGAAGACCTCGAATCTCTGTCTTTTTACGGCATGCTCCAACAACAATCTTTTCAGTTTTCTTATGTGTTCTTCTCCGAAATGTGAGAGGTTTTGATCGAGTATCTTGTTTAAGGCATCCGCAAGTATCACCGCACGTCTTGAAACCGGCATATCAGGGTTTTTGCATACAATATGGCTTTTGATGCGAGCCACCGCATCCGCAGTAATGATGCTTTTGTTTTCGAGTTCTGCAAGTATGCTGTTCATAATTTATTTTTTGAATGCTTTTTGATTGCTTCGAAGCTTTCGGCACTGATAACATGCTCAATTCTGCATGCATCTTCAACGGCTATCTTTTTGTCAACGCCCAAAGAAACAAGCCATTCCGAGAGGAGTGTATGTCTTTCATACATGGCTTCAGCGATCTCGCGGCCTTTTTCCGTCAGAGTAATATAACCGTCACCATCCATTTCAATATATCCGTTTTCACGTAGATTTTTCATGGCAATACTGACACTGGGCTTCGTGTAATCAAGCTCATTGACAATTTCTATGGAACGGACTGAATGGTTCCTCTTTGTCAGAATTAGAATCGTCTCGAGATAGTTTTCGGCAGACTCCATTATTTTCAATCTATCATCTCCCTGCGAGGGTCAATATACATTAATTAACTTTAGAATAACACATCAAATTATCAAATGCAAATCACACAAATATTGCTCCATAAAAGTAACATTTTTGTGTAAAACTCTATTGACAGTAGCAGTTAGTATATGCTAACCTGTAATTGGTTAGTAATGACTAACATATACATTGTTTCAATGAGGAATATATAAGCAATGAATCAGTGAGGAGTGACGAATATGCCGTTAGCAATGGCCAAAGCAGGAGAAACAAGTTCCATTAAAAAGGTCGGAGGGAAAGATGAGACAAAGCGCTTCCTGGAGAACCTGGGGTTCGTTGTGGGAGGAAACGTAACGGTTGTATCTGAAAATAACGGTAATATCATTGTGAATGTAAAAGATTCCAGAATAGCAATCAGCCGTGAAATGGCAAATAAAATTATTATATAACAAGGCTTAAGTGTTATAAAGTAACCCGAAGGGAGTAAATACCATGCAAACGCTGAGAGAAGCAAAATGCGGGCAGAAGGTTCTGGTTGTCAAGCTGCATGGAGAAGGTGCAGTCAAACGCCGGATCATGGATATGGGGATTACAAAGGGAACGGAAGTCTACGTCCGCAAGGTAGCACCCCTTGGCGATCCCATCGAAGTAACGGTTCGCGGCTATGAACTAAGCCTGCGCAAAGCTGATGCCGAAATGGTAGAGGTTGAATAGGTTAATCGATAGGTAAGACAAGACGAAGCCAAGCGAGGCAAGCCTAGCCGGGGCTATGAAGGGCAAACATGGCAAGACCAAGCAAGGGGAGGAAAGACCAAGCGAGGCAAGTCTAGCCGGGGCTATGCAAAGCAAGACAAGATCAGTCAAGACAAGCGAGTGACCAGCAGAGGAAATCGTTTCTCTGCAATTTTAACAGCTGAAGGTTAGGCTTAACTAACCCAAGGCAAACTCAAACCCGATCCAAATCAAGCTGAAATTAGACCTAAGACAAGCTCAAACTAGACCCAAACTAAACCCAAATCAGTCCCAAGCGAAACCATGAAGGAGGACAAATCGATGCCAATCAAGATTGCACTGGCGGGGAACCCCAACAGCGGCAAAACTACATTGTTTAATGGATTAACAGGATCCAACCAGTTTGTTGGCAACTGGCCCGGGGTTACTGTAGAAAAAAAAGAAGGCAAGCTAAAGGGCAATAAAGATGTCGTTATTATGGATTTGCCCGGAATTTACTCCCTTTCACCCTACACACTCGAAGAGGTTGTGGCGCGAAACTATTTGATCGGTGAGCGTCCGGATGCCATTCTCAATATTGTAGACGGTACTAATATTGAACGTAATCTTTATCTCACTACACAGCTTTTAGAGCTTGGTATACCTGTTGTTATCGCAATTAATATGATGGATGTAGTCAATAAAAGCGGTGATATCATTAATACCGCACGGCTTTCTAAGGAGCTTGGCTGCGAAGTTGCAGAAATATCCGCCATAAAAGGCACAGGCATTATGGAAGCGGCCGAAAAAGCTGTAAAAGCGGCACAGGGAAAAACAAAATCGGCGCCTATCCACAAATTCAACGTCAAACTTGAAAAGGCATTGTTGTCTATAAGTGAAAAGCTCGAAAGCAATATTCCGGAATCCCAGAAACGGTTTTATGCAATCAAATTATTTGAACGTGACGAAAAGATCAAAGATCAGTTGAAGTCTGCTCCGGATGTTGAGGATATCATTACAGCAATGGAGGATGAAATGGATGATGACGCGGAGAGCATTATTACAAATGAGCGTTATTCGTATATTACATCCATCATTAAGAGCTGTTATACCCGGAAAAATAAGAATAAGCTTACAACATCGGATAAAATCGACCGTGTTGTAACCAATCGATGGCTGGCTCTTCCGATTTTTGCAGTGGTGATGTTTATCGTTTATTTTATATCCGTTACAACCGTGGGAACCATGGCGACAGACTGGGCTAATGACGGGGTTTTTGGAGAGGGCTGGAATCTTTTTGGCTTATGGGTTCCGGGTATTCCCGTTATGGTCGAAAGCGCTCTGACCAGCCTGGGTACGGCCGATTGGTTGAACGGGCTGATTCTGGACGGTATGATAGGCGGTGTAGGTGCGGTTCTTGGCTTCGTGCCTCAGATGTTCGTACTCTTTATATTCCTGGCATTTCTTGAAGCATGCGGTTATATGGCTCGAATTGCATTCATTATGGACAGGATTTTCCGCAAATTCGGTCTTTCCGGCAAATCCTTCATTCCGATGCTGATCGGCACAGGTTGCGGTGTCCCCGGTATTATGGCGTCCAGAACGATTGAAAATGAAAGGGACCGCAGAATGACGATCATGACTACCACCTTTATTCCATGCGGGGCGAAGCTTCCCATCATTGCACTTATCGCAGGAGCCCTTTTCAACGGTGCATGGTGGGTGGCGCCAAGCGCTTACTTTGTGGGGATTGCTGCCATTATTATTTCCGGTATAATTTTAAAGAAAACAAGAATATTCGCCGGAGATCCCGCACCGTTTGTTATGGAGCTTCCCGCATACCATATGCCAACGGTCAGCAATGTGCTGCGCAGCATGTGGGAACGCGGATGGTCCTTTATTAAGAAGGCGGGAACCATTATCCTTCTCTCCACAATTTTTGTATGGTTTGCATCCAACTTTGGTGTGATAGACGGGAAAATCCGGATGGTAGAAGACCTGAGCGATGGTTTTCTCGCAGCTATCGGAAGCGTGATTGCTCCCATTTTTGCCCCACTTGGCTGGGGCAGCTGGCAAGCGTCTGTTGCAGCAATTACAGGTCTTATTGCAAAGGAAAACGTTGTCGGTACCTTTGGTGTTCTCTACGGGTTTGCCGAGGTCGCAGAAGACGGATCGGAGATATGGGGAACTTTGGCAGCAAGCTTCACACCCATTGCCGCCTATTCGTTCCTTGTGTTCAACCTTCTGTGCGCCCCATGCTTTGCTGCTATTGGTGCAATCCGGCGTGAAATGAACAGTGCGAAATGGACCTGGTTTGCAATCAGCTATCAGACACTACTTGCATATGCAGTATCACTTTGTATTTACCAGTTTGGCAATATCTTCACAGGAGGCTCCTTTGGGCTATTTACAGTTGTTGCCTTATTGTTAGTCGCAGCATTCATATACCTGATTTTCAGACCATATAACGAGGAAACAAAAATATCCCCACTTCTATAAGTGGCGGGTACCGATTTGGTTTTCAGGCGGCGAGCATATCTCCCAGGATGCATGGGCGAGCAGCAAGCAAGGCTTGCGACCAGCTCCGCCTCGTTGAAACGCCGCTGAGGTTATGAAATTTTTCTACAAACGAAAAATTTCATTTTGAACTGAGGCGTTATAAGCCGGACAACAGCTTGAAAACCAAAAGAGCAAAAATTGCAGCATAATACAAAAGGAGGAGTCCTCATGCTTACATTTATCAAAGAAAACCTTGCGACAATAATCGTCAGCGCGGTAATACTGGCTGTGGTGGTATCGATTATCGTAAAAATGGTCAGGGACAGAAGCGCAGGTAAATCATCCTGTGGCAGCGGATGCGGAAGCTGTCCGGGCTCTTCGGTTTGCCACAAAAAATAACGATGCCACCAATGTCCCCCACCCAATTGAATCTATATACAAGCTTTCTGGTCGGTTAATTACATAATCGACCACTTTCTTTTTCTGTGGTAAAATACAATGTGATATCATTTGACCGTGTTAAGGAGAAAGGATGTATAAAAAGTGAGTCAGCTTCCTTTTAAAGGCAGGCTTTTAATATGTGATATGGATGGAACGCTGCTGGACAGCAGCGGTAAGGTAAGCAGAGAGAATAAAGAAGCACTTGACAGATTTGTTGAAGGCGGAGGACTCTTTACCGTGGCAACCGGAAGAATGGAGAAGTCTGTTATGCAATATTTACCGGAGCTTCCCGTCAATGTGCCTGCAATCGTTTATAACGGAGCGGCCATATACGACTTCAAAGCGGATAATTTGCTCTGGCAGAGTAATTTGGATCCAAGGGTTGCAGAACCGGTCAGACAAGTAGTTGAGAAATTTCCTGAAATAGGGGTGGAGCTTTATCATGGGGGAAGAACCTATTTCTCGGCGCAGAATGAATATACCCATGCTCATATGATCCGGGAAAATTTTAAGCCGATTATAGCAGAAATAGAGAATATACCGCAGCCCTGGTTTAAAATCATACTGGCATGGGAGCCAAAGAAGCTGCCGGCCGTTGAGGAATTTCTGAAGAACTTTGATGAGCCTTTCAGGCAGGTTTATTCAGAACCACAGTTTCTTGAATTGCTCAACAGGAATACATCAAAGGGATATGCGCTGAAGGTACTGACCCGGATGCTGGGACTTTCAAGCTGCTGCGTCGTTGCCATGGGGGACAATCTGAATGATGTAGAGCTGCTTCAGGAAGCCGGCATCGGTATTGCAGTGGAAAATGCACACGGCGTATTGAAAGCGGCCGCTGATCTATGCTGCTCGCATCATAACAGCAATGCCGTATCGGAAGTGATTGACTGGATCGAAAGAGGAAAATTTGTATGCTGAACTCAGTCATAAATGATATGATTAAAATAAATAATATATGCAAGTGAGGTAATATGAACAGAAGAGTTGTAAAATGGATTGCTCTGTTGACAGTAATTATATTCTTCGTTACATCCTTTGGGTTAATAGGCTATTCCGTGTTATTTGGGAAATAATTATTCTATAATGTATATTATATGCGGCATGGACCGTAGAAAGGGTTGTGTGCTAATGGGCAGGATTTCCGGTTCATACATCCTCCCACACCCGCCGGTATTGATACCTGAGGTTGGGAAGGGTTCAGAAAACGAAGCGGCCGTAACACTGGCCGGAGTCAGGAAAGCAGTGGCTGGGGTATCGAAGCTGAAGCCATCGACAATCATTCTTACCACTCCGCATGGGCCGCTGTTTCAGGATTTCATTCATATCAACTTCAGGCAGTTTCTCAGCGGCGATCTTCGTAAATTTGGAACCCCCGGTATTAAGCTGAAGCTTGAGAATAACCTGCCGCTGGCAAGCAGCATTGCAGCCATTGCCAATACGGAAGGTATTCCATGCGGAGGACTTGATGATTCTCTTGCTGCAAGATATAAGGTGTCAGAAGAATTGGATCATGGGGCAATGGTACCATTGTATTTTATTACCAGAGAGTATAGCGATTTCAAACTGGTTCACATATCCATAGCAGGGTTGCCTCTTAAAGAGCTCTACCGGTTTGGTGTTTGTATTGCGCAGGCAGTGGAGCAGTCGGATGAAAATGTTGTGTTTGTTGCCAGCGGCGATCTTTCGCATAGGCTGAAGGAAGATGGACCATACGGATTTGACGCTTGTGGGCCTCAATTTGACAGGCAGCTGGTCGAGTACCTGAAAAGGCCTGATCCAGAAGGCCTGCTTGGGTTTGACGAGGGCTTTTTGGAAAATGCGGGAGAATGCGGCTTGCGTTCTTTTATCATGATGTTTGGGGCGTTGGATGGGTATGAAATGAAATCCCAGGTCTATTCTTATGAAGGGCCTTTTGGTATTGGTTACGCTACTGCGGAATTTACACCGGGTGTAAAGCGGGATGGAGAAAGTCTGCTGGACAAACTGGACAGAATGGAACAGGAAAGACTGAATGAGCTGAGAATTTCGGAGGATCCCCACGTTGCCCTTGCAAGAAAGGCACTGGAAGTTTATGTAGCAGATGGCACCATCATAGATGTGCCTGATGTACTGCCGGCAGATATGGCTAAGAAAAGGGCGGGAGTTTTTGTTTCCCTCAAGAAATCAGGGCAGCTCAGGGGTTGTATTGGTACGGTTGTTCCCACCAGGAAAAATATCGCCGAAGAAATCATTCACAATGCAATTAGTGCCGGTGCGCAGGATCCTAGATTCAACCCTGTTGAAGAGGATGAGTTGGATCAGCTTGTATATTCGGTGGATGTCCTGGGTGAAACGGAAGTAATCCGTTCAATGGATGAATTGGACGTTGAGCGGTATGGCGTTGTTGTCAGATCCGGCAGGCGGTCAGGGCTTTTACTGCCCGATCTTGATGGAGTTGACACACCGGAGAAGCAGGTATCAATAGCACTGCAGAAAGCGGGCATTAAGCCTACTGAAAAGTATACTCTGGAGCGGTTCGAGGTTATACGATACCGGTAGAGGCAGTTGGAGAACGATGAAACAGGCAATGTTTTATGAAAAAATGGATCATAACCGTGTTTTATGCACGCTTTGCCCGCATGGCTGCGTATTGACTGAGGGGAGTACTGGAAACTGCCGTGTAAGAAAAAACATGGAGGGCCGGCTATACTCGGTCAACTATGGCTGTGTGGCTTCTGTTGCGCTGGATCCGATTGAGAAAAAACCATTGTACCATTTTCATCCCGGTAAACTCATACTTTCGGCAGGCACCTTCGGCTGCAACTTTAAATGCGGATACTGCCAGAACTGGACCATTGCTCATAGAGATGTACGAACTGCAAGGATCGAACCCTCCGAGCTGGCGGATATGGCCCAGAAATATACCGGTCAGGGTAATATCGGTATTGCGTACACGTATAACGAGCCTTCCATATGGTATGAGTTTGTGTTGGAGACTGCAGAGCTTGTCAGGGAAAAAGGACTCGTTAATGTACTTGTGACGAATGGCTTTATGAATAAGGACCCGCTTGACAGGCTTTTGCCTTTTACTGATGCGATGAATATTGATGTGAAAGCGTTTACGGAAGACTTTTATAAGAAATACTGCAAGGGCTCTCTTGAACATGTCATGAAAACGGTGGAAAGAGCGGCCGAGAGATGCCATGTTGAGATTACAACACTGATAATTCCTGGATTGAATGATTCACCTGATGAAATCGATAAATTAGCTGAATGGATCTCAAGCATATCACCTGATATCGTGCTTCATTTATCAAGATTTTTTCCCAGCTATGAAATGAACGATATTCCTCCGACATCTCCGGAGATTCTTCATGCTTTGAGAGAACGTGCGCTTGCTCATCTCAGACATGTTTATCTGGGTAACGTATAATTGAAACGATTATAGAAATTGTGATATTTGCACAAAATTTCCTTGATTTATTTTTTATAAAAAGTTAAAAAACGGGTTACATATGTGAAGGAAAAAAGGTATAATTCTAATATGTATAGTAATCGATTTGTAAGCAATTAAACAGAAGGATAAAATAATGATTTGTGATACAGGTCATTTAAAATGCAAGGGTGTGAGGTTGATTGGATTTCTTTAACAGCATAAATCTACGGGACCTATTCAATAATTTTACCGGTTATATGGGTTTCAACAACCCATTGAATATAATCCGGACGATTATTGATATCAGCATTGTCAGTTGGGTGCTGTACAAGCTGATTGCCATTGTTAAAGAAACCCGTGCATGGCAGCTTATAAGAGGGCTGCTGCTGTTGCTTGTGTGTACTGAGCTTAGTAAGCTTTTGGGTTTGCAAACCATCAGTTTTATTCTTTCAAGTGTATTGTCTGTCTTGGCCATTGGTGTCATTGTTATTTTTCAGCCTGAGCTTAGAAGAGCATTAGAGAAAATCGGCAGGAGCAGTTTCAAGGATCTTTTTGTTTTTGACGAAGAGAATACAAGAATTCAGACAACAGCAGTTATTGAAGAAATTGTGAAAGCCTGTATGGATATGTCCGCAAAGTATGTGGGTGCTCTGATCGTTATAGAACGCGACACCAAGATCGGTGAAATCATTAATACCGGCACCCAGCTGAATTCCAATGTTTCAAGCGAGCTGATTATCAACCTCTTTGTTCCGGATACACCTCTGCATGATGGGGCGGTTATTATCCGTGACAATAAAATTAAAGCCGCCGCCTGTTTCCTGCCCCTTACGGATAATCCCAATCTCAGTAAGGAACTTGGAACAAGGCACAGAGCGGCCCTTGGCATTACAGAGGTATCGGATTCCATAGCGGTCGTGGTATCCGAGGAGTCTGGAAAAATATCGTTTGCATTGAATGGGGGACTTACCAGGAATTTAACTTCAGATACCCTCAGAAAGGCACTTAACAAGAATTTACTTGATGATAATGTAAGCGGTAAAAGAATCGGTAAAAAATTTGGATGGTGGAGGACAAAGGGCAAGTGAACAATTTACTCAAGAATGATATGAAAACAAAAATTGTATCCGTTTTAATAGCCATTCTTATTTGGCTCTATGTATCTAATTCCTCCAACCCTTTTACGGATAAAACCTTTTACAATATACCGGTCAAGATTGAAAACGAGAGCTTCCTGGATGAGAATGGATATATAGCGGAAGGTAATTATATGAATACCACCGTTGATGTCACGATCAGAGGACGCAAGGAAGCGGTTGAAAAAATTAGAACCAGCGATTTTGAGGCATCCCTGGACATCGCTCAGATCAAGTCTGTAAATGATAGACAACTGACCATTACAGAGCCTGTCTGCACGCAGAATGATGTCACAATCATTTCTTACAGCCCAAAGACAGTTAATATCCGGCTGGAAAGGGACAAGAGCGGCAGCTTTATCGTTACATTGAACTCCAATGTTACAATGAAGTCCGGATATGTTCTTCACAAAACGACTATTACCCCTGATTCCATGCAGATCAGCGGCAAAGAATCCCTTATTGACAGTGTTGGATCCATCGTTGCCAATCTGGAAGTGAAGGAACTGGACAGAGATACGACAAAGCAGCTTCAGTGCAAGGTATATAACAAGGAAGGCAAGGATATAAGCAATTTGTTGAATAATGACCTTAAGGTAACGGTGAAGCTGGAGGTAGCGAAGGAAGTGCCGGTTTCCCTTGTAACAAGCGGAAGACTTACAGGGGACTATGTCGAGACTTTCAGAGCCATTGAACCTGAAACGGTGCTGATGATTGGTTCGCCGGAGGTTCTTGATAAAATTAACAGTATAAAAACCGAGCCGGTAGTGATTGATAATATAACAGAAGATTTTACAACAAATGTTTCGCTGGTTGTTCCGGAGGGAGCCACACTGATTAATGTTCCGACAGGTATTACCGTGAATATCGGCATAGAAAAGCTTGTGGTCAGGAATGTTGAAATAGCGAAAGAGGATATTTCAATACTGAATACGACCAATGACGGTTCGCTGACATACGAAATAAAAACAGAGAAGCTTGTGATCCAAATAAAAGGCAAGCAGGCCGATATCAATTCCATCAGGGCAGAAAGCCTGAATCCGGCGGTAGATGTCGCAGAGCTTAAGGAAGGTACGCATAATTTAAACCTGTCAGTTAATCTGCCTTCACAGATCAAGCTGGTTCAGAAGGCAACTGCAGAGATCCTGATAGCAAAAACGCCGGAGACACCGGTAAATCCGGTGACCCCGGAACCATAAAAGCAGCCCTGGGATGGGGTAAAGCAGTTGTAGATAATCAAAGACAGCCGTGGATAGTGTGAAACAAGGCGTAGACAGCGTGAAACATGCCCAGATAGTGTAAAGCGGCTGTAGATAGTGTGAAACAGCCGCAGACAGTTTAAAGCAGTCTGTAGATAATGTGAAACAGCCGCTTGATGAAAGGAATAATATGAAACTGATGATAACGGACCTCCGACTGCCGATAGAAGGCAGTTTAGAGGAATTGAAAAGATTAGCTGCCAGAAAGCTTGGCATTGGTATAGATGAGTTGATAAATTTCAAAATTATAAAAGAAGCAATTGATGCGAGAAGAAAACCCGACATTAGCCGGGTTTATTCTGTTTTAGTAGAAATTCCAGGCAACCGGGCATACAGAAGCGGAGGGGGAGTACGGGAAGTTACCGATCCTACTGTAGAACAGCTCATTCCGGGACAGAAAAAGCTGACAGGACGTCCGATTATTGTCGGGAGCGGACCGGCGGGGATATTTGCGGCAATTACACTGGCATCAGCAGGGTACATGCCATTGGTGCTGGAACGTGGTGAATGTGTCGAAGCAAGAGGGGTTGCAGTGGAGGCCTACTGGAGAAATGGAACACTCAATCCGGAAAGTAATGTACAATTTGGTGAAGGCGGAGCCGGCACCTTCTCCGACGGGAAACTCACAACCAGAATTAACGACAGACATTGTGAACAAGTGCTGCAGCAGTATTTTCAAGCCGGTGCGCCTGAGGAAATATTGTACAAGGCGAAACCTCATATCGGCTCCGATGTGTTGAGGGTGGTTGTTGCGAATATGCGCCGCCGGCTTTTGGAGCTTGGCGGAGACATTCGGTTTGGAGCAAAGGTAACCTCTCTTTTGATACACGGGGACAGGATCACAGGTGTTGAGGTTAACGGCAATGAGGTGGTAGATGCGGGTGCAGTGGTGCTTGCTATCGGGCACAGCGCCAGAGATACCTTTACCAGCCTCCTGCAATGCGGTGTTTCCATGGTGCCCAAGCCTTTTTCCATCGGTGTCCGGATCGAACATCCTCAGGAATGGATTAATCAGGTACAATACGGTGATGCCAGGACTATCAGTACGATTGGTGCGGCAGATTACCAGCTTTTTTGCAGAAGCGGAGGAAGAACAGCCTATACCTTTTGCATGTGTCCGGGTGGAGTCGTAGTTGCAGCAGCTTCTGAACCGGATACCATTGTGACCAACGGTATGAGTTACTTCGCCAGAGACCGGGTAAATGCCAACAGTGCTTTTGTCGTATCAGTGGAACCTGTGGATTTCGGCAACAGCCACGCTCTGGCCGGTATGGAATTTCAGCGTATTTGGGAGAAGAAGGCTTTCCTGCTGGGCGGAGCCGGAAATGCGGCCCCGGTGCAGAAACTGCGTGATTTCCTGGAGGGAAGGGCCTCCGTTTCCTATGGCAGCGTGAAGCCAAGCTATACCGGAGAAACTGCATTTGCAGACCTGAATGACTGCTTGCCCGAATTTGTAACAGCTCCGATGAAGGAGTCTGTAGCATTTTTCGACCGAAAAATGAAGGGCTTTGCCATGTCCGATGCGATACTGACCGGTGTGGAAACAAGAACCTCTTCACCGGTGAGAATGACTCGTGGAGAAACGCTGGAAGCCGCCGGTATAAACGGGCTGTACCCCGCCGGTGAAGGCGCCGGCTATGCAGGAGGTATTGTCAGCGCTGCAGTAGACGGTATTCGTGTCGCCGAACAAATCATCCGTACCTATGCCCCGTGAAGGGCAAAGTGTCGCAATAATGCGACCCTCGTATCATACGACCCTCGTATCATACCATCCGCCTTATGCTCCGTGATTGGCAGAGTGTCGTAGAAGGCGATCTGACCATCGTATAATGCGACTTTCGTATAATATGACCCTCGTATCACCTGGCTCTTGTAAATGCGGCTCTCGTATCATACGACCTTGCACTTATAGAGTGTGACACTCAAAAAATAGTTGTGATACGATGAGCAAATCAGTATAATTAGTTTCAGTAAGCAGAGTAAAAAGTTATTAATAAAAGTTGTTATACTGTTATCGCAGTATGCAGCGTAAAATAATATGAATAAGTCAAACAGGGGGATTCAATAGATGGCAAGACTTTTTGGAACAGACGGTGTGAGAGGTGTTGCAAACACGGAGTTAACAGCTGAGCTGGCGTATAAGCTGGGACAGGCAGGCGCCTATGTACTGACCGCAGAGACAAAGCATGCGGCGAAAATACTGGTTGGAATGGACACCAGAATTTCAGGGCATATGCTGGAGGCAGCCTTAGTAGCCGGTATATGTTCTGTAGGAGCCGAGGCAATATCTGTCGGTGTTATACCAACACCTGCCATAGCCTACCTTACAAGGCATTATGGCGCGGATGCAGGCGTTGTTATTTCAGCATCCCACAATCCTTTTGAATTTAACGGGATCAAATTCTTCAATGCAAAGGGCTATAAGCTGCCGGACAGCACAGAGGACAGAATAGAAGAGCTGATCAGAGGCGGGGAAGGCGCGATACCGCTGCCTGTCGGAGAAGGAATCGGAAAGAAAAGTACGGCTGATCATGCGCTGAAGGATTACAAGGATTTCCTGATAGGAACCATCAACTGCCGTCTGAATGGCTTAAAGATTGCTATTGACTGCGCCAATGGAGCGTCTTATGAAGCAGCCCCTCAATTGCTGGCGGAGCTTGGTGCGGAAGTATTTGTTATCAATAACAATCCAAATGGGATCAACATCAACAAGGACTGCGGTTCCACCCACATGTCGGCATTAAAGAAATATGTGGTTGAGAAAGGCGCAGATCTTGGCTTTGCTTTTGACGGCGATGCCGACCGGGTACTTGCCGTTGACGAAACTGGCGAGCTGGTTGACGGAGATCAGATTATGGCAATCATTGGCCTTGAACTGAAGAAACAGGGCCGTTTAAATAAAGATACCGTTGTTGCTACCGTCATGAGCAATCTTGGCTTTGACATTATGGCGCAGAAAAACGGACTGAATTTAGCCAAAACAAAGGTTGGAGACCGATATGTACTGGAAGAAATGCTGGATAAGGGATATATTTTAGGCGGCGAGCAGTCAGGGCACGTGATATTTCTGGAGCACAACACAACAGGAGACGGACTGCTCACAGCGCTTCAGTTGCTGTGCGTGCTGATAGATACGGGCAAAAAGCTTTCTGAACTGGCTTCGGTCATGCAAGTGTTGCCTCAGGTTCTGAAAAACGCAAAGGTTAAAAATGAGAACAAGCATAACTATATGGAGGATGAACTCGTTGCAAAGCTTTGCCGTGATCTGGAAGCGGAATTCCATGGTGAGGGAAGGGTGCTGATCCGGCCTTCCGGTACGGAGCCGCTGGTGCGTGTCATGATCGAGGGGAAAGACACGGAGTACATCACCAAAAGAGCCGCCGAACTGGCTGAAATTATTGAGCAGAGGCTGGGATGACGGACAAACGAGCTCCTTTGACTGTTTCCGGGCATTCAACTGCTGCCGGGTGTCGAACTGTTGCCGGGCGTTAAACTGTTGCCGAGCATTCAACTGCTGCCAGGCATTCAACTGCTGCCGCGCGTCGAACTTTTAAGCGGTGGCATTGCTTTACGAAAAGGTTGGCGGAGTAGCTCCCAAATAATGATGGGGAACATGAAATATTATATGAAGTTGATAAAATGGCTGCAGCCTGTATGGTACTGCAGCCATTCTACTTTTTTATGTCCTTTCCACAGTGACACCATTGCTTTTCAGGATATGGTTTTCCGGAACATATCCTCTCACCGGTGTCAGCGGATACACAATGCTGTTTTTCCCGATGATGGTTCCAGGATGCAAAACGGAATTACAGCCGACCTCAGCGAGATCTCCGACAATGGCTCCAAACTTCCTCAGACCGGTTTCGATGCACTCATTTTCATACCGGATCCGAACCGGCTGACCGTTGGATTTCAGGTTTGAACAAATGACACCTGCACCCAGATGAGACTTATATCCCAGTATGGAATCGCCAATATAATTAAAGTGGGGAACCTGAACCTTATTGAACAAAAGAGAATTCTTAAGCTCAGTGGAATTCCCGATCACGGCTTCATTGCCAATAATGACGTTCTCCCTGATATAGGCACATTGCCTGAGCTCGCAGTTGTAGCCAATGATGGCCGGACCTTTTATGCAGACGGTTTTTTCTATGGTAGTTCCCTTACCAATCCAGACGAATTCATCCACTCTTTCAAAATCCTTGGGTAGTGTCTGGGCAAACTCCAGGAGGTAAGTCTTTATTCTGGAAAATACTTCCCAAGGATAATTGACCCCGTCAAATATGGATCTTTCAAAGCATTCATTCAGATCAAACAAGCTTTCAATCGTCAGATTCATTCTATTAGTTCCTTTCTCCTTTAGCAGTATCTATTGCATCAATACCATTCATAAATTACCTCGCCAATACTATAATATATTATTTCAACACTTTTTTATATGCGAAACGCAACATTTTTACCGAATTTTAATTTGACATCCTACCATCTTTTTGAATATACTAGATTATATAGTAATGCGAAGGGAGTGATGTGATAGTACAATAAAGGATGAACACGACAGGATTTATTGCCCGGAAAGCGAGGGTAGATAAAGGGGCAAGAAAACAAGCGCCAGGACGCAGCAAATGGGACTTTTAGATAGCATTAGCTATGAGGGAAAGCTCCATTAGCACGTTGACGAGGAGGAGGAGGTCACAGCAATTCAGTTTGAAAGCTATTGCTGTGAGATATCGAAAGATTCGGCGGAAACCTTCCGGTAGGCCACAATCGTAGAGCTTAACAGAAACTGCAGG
>JAEZLF010000257.1 GCA_023435925.1 Bacillota bacterium | reverse complement strand
AAGCAGTCAGAGGCAAGCCCGTCAGTCGTGAAAAGGAAGCATACATTTCCATGGTGGGGTTTGTGCTGATTATTCTGCTGGGAATTTATGCGGCTTATAACGACATTGTAAGGATCGTGACAGGATAAGGGTGAAGGTATGCCATGAAGTCAGGTCGCTTCGCTCAGGAAGCCAAGTGGGGCTAAACGCTACCTGACCAAGGAAGTTAACTTATTCGTCTTCATTCATCGCCGATCTATAGAGGTCAGCGTCATCTGAAGACACAGATAAATGAGTAAGCATAGAGGTTGAAGGATGGAGCATTTTATTATAAGAAAGAAAACAAAGAAAATTCGTGTAGGTGATCAGTTCATCGGGGGTGATGCTCCGGTAACTGTTCAGTCTATGACCAATACAGACACAAGGGATATAGCGGCAACCATTGCACAGATCAAAAGGCTGGAGGAAGCAGGATGTGATATCGTCAGGGTTGCGATTCCGGATGAAGAGGCGGCACAAGCTGTTAAGAATATCAAGAAAGCAATCAGAATTCCGCTGGTGGCAGATATTCATTTCGACTACCGACTGGCTCTGATTTGCATAGAAAACGGCGTAGATAAAATACGTCTCAATCCGGGCAATATCGGCGGTCGGGACAGGGTGAAAAAAGTCGTTGATCTGGCTCAGCCAAGGGGAATACCTATCCGGATTGGTGTCAATTCGGGTTCTGTGGAAAAAAGCATTCTCGAAAAATATGGGGGTGTTACTCCGGAAGGAATGGTGGAGAGTGGACTCAATCATGCCCGAATGCTTGAGGACTTTGGATTTACCGACATTGCCTTTTCTCTGAAGGCTTCCAGTGTACCGATGACCATCGAAGCATATAGGCAGATGACGCTAAAGTCGGATTACCCGCTGCACATCGGAGTGACAGAAGCCGGAACGCTGTTTGCCGGAACGGTAAAATCAGCAGCAGGGCTTGGCTGTCTTCTTTCTGAAGGGATAGGAGATACGCTTAGAGTCTCATTGACAGGAGATCCCGTTGAGGAGATCAGGGTCGGGATTGAATTGCTTAAGGCTCTTGGCCTGCGAAAGGCTGGTGTGGAATTTGTATCATGTCCCACCTGTGGTCGTTGTAAAATCGATCTGATTAAAGTAGCAAATGAGGTGGAACAAAGATTGGCCGGCAGTGACAAACAAATTCGTGTGGCTGTCATGGGATGTGCGGTAAACGGCCCCGGCGAAGCCAGAGAAGCGGACATTGGAATTGCAGGCGGTGATGGAGTAGCATTATTGTTTAAAAAGGGTGAGATTGTCCGGAAGATTCCGCAGGACAAAATAGCGGATGAACTGTTAGCTGAGATAGAGAAAATGTAGGAAATGCGAGAACAGTGACGCTGCACTCTTTACAGCGATGCTGCACTTTTTTGTTTTAATTACAGCAATATGAGGTGTAAGGGGATATACAAATGTCGGATTCAGCAATAAACAAAAGCTTTGTTGAGGTGTTTCCCGAGATGGAATTAAGTGGGGAAATACTCGACTTTTTTAAAGAGGTTCAAATAACAAATCTGGGTGTGTTTAGAAAATCAAAAAAACTTGTGGCCAGGGCCACTGCAGCCAAACTTATACCTGCGGCACTTGTCGTTCAGGTGGAGCAAGCGTTGACAGCGGCTTTTTCAATGGCCGTCGAAATAAAAATCAGATTTATGACGGATCGTTCCTTTGAAGAAATGCTCATAGATTATTGGGATAGCCTTGTTTACACAGTGAATTCCAATATCGCTCTAAGCCGCGGTATCCTGAATAATTGCGAGTGGGAACTGGAGAAGGAGAACATAGAAATACATCTTGCTACACGCGGCAGCAGAATTCTCAAAGAACATGGCTGTGACAGGCTGATGGAAGAGTTGATATCCGATGCATTCGGACAGCATGTTACGATTGGATTTACCGACTGTGAGATCGATGAAGAATTTCGTGAGAAATATGCAGAATTTAAGGAAAATGAGGAAGCAAGGGCTGAAAGCATCGCAATTGCCGAGGAAAAAGCGCAAACGTCCGGCTCAGGGACAAAGGGGCGCCGTAAAAAAGAGACCGATTCCAACGACTCTCAGGTCGTTGATATCATTATGGGCAAGAATTTTACCGATAGTCTCTTGAAAATGAACGAGGTCAGTCAAGAATCCGGAAAGGTAGCCATACGAGGTGATGTCTTTAATGTGGTGTTCCGTGAAATCCGTGGTAACCGTTTTCTGTGTTCTTTTGACATGACAGACTATAGCAGCTCTCTTACCGTTAAATTCTTTGTACAAAAAGAGGATTACGATCTCCGGGCGGAGCAAATTCAGAATGGCCTTTACGTGAAGGTGAGGGGCGAGGCACAGTTTGATAAATACACAAAAGAAGTGGCAGTGATGGCTACAGATATTATTGAACTGGAAAAGAAGTTGAAAGTGGATTGTGCTGAAGTCAAAAGGGTGGAACTTCACATGCATTCGCAGATGAGCTCTATGGATGCGGTAACACCTGTTGACAAGCTAATAGCCCGTGCGGCCCAGTGGGGACATAAGGCTATTGCTATAACAGATCATGGTGTGGCTCAAGCATTCCCGGATGCATGCAGTGCCGGTAAGAAGCATCATATAAAAATTCTGTATGGTGTGGAATGTTATCTGTTGGACAGTGAGCCTCCCGTGGTATACAACGCGGTCGGATTGCCTTGTGATTACCCGCTGGATGGTGAGTTTGTGGTATTTGACATAGAGACTACCGGCCTTTATGCCGGAAAGGATAAAATAACGGAAATTGGTGCAGTTAAGCTGTTGAACAGTGAGGTTGTCGATACATTTTCCACCTTCGTCAATCCCGGAGTGCCGATTCCGGATTTCATCACAAAGCTGACAGGGATAAGTGATTCGATGGTTTCGGATGCCCCCGGAATTCAGGAAGCACTGGACAGTTTTCTAGCGTTTGCAGGAGATCTGCCGGTTGTAGCGCACAATGCATCCTTTGATACTGGCTTCATTAAATTTAATGCCAAAGTGGCGGGTAAAAAGTTCGACAACATAATCATCGATACGCTTCAAATGAGCAGGAACATGTTTCCTAAGCTCGGGAAATATAAGCTGGATATCGTAGCGAAGCATTTAGGCGTAAATCTGGAGAATCATCACAGGGCGGTGGATGATGCGAAGGCCACTGCAGATATTTTTGTTAAATGCCTTGAAATACTGCGGGAGAATGACGTTCATACAGTGGACTGCATTGATAAAACGTACTGCAACAACTTCGATTACAAAAGAGCGGATTCCTACCACGGAATAATCCTTGTAAAAAACCTTACCGGTCTGAAGAACCTTTATAAAATTATTTCTGAGTCTCATCTGAATTATTTTTATAAAAAGCCAAGGGTTCCAAGAAGCCTCCTGATGAAATATCGTGAAGGTCTGATCATCGGCAGTGCTTGTGAAGCCGGCGAGTTGTACAGTGCGATCATAAAAGGAAAGACGAAAGCTGAAATCGAGAAAATTGCCGGCTTTTATGATTATCTGGAGATTCAGCCGCTGGGAAACAATGAATTTCTCATACTGAATGGAACAGTATCAGGACAGGAACAGCTTCAGGAGATAAACAAAAGTATTGTGGAACTGGGAGAAAAGCTGGACAAGCCTGTTGTTGCCACTTGCGACGTACATTTTATGGATCCGCGTGATGAAGTATTCCGCAGAATTTTAATGGCCGGTCAGGGTTATACGGATGCCGACAGGCAACCGCCGCTGTATTTGCGGACGACGGACGAAATGCTGGCGGAGTTTGCGTATCTTGGTGAGAAAAAAGCCTACGAGGTTGTGGTGGAGAATACCAACCTGATTGCAGATATGACAGAAGATGTTATTCCGATTCCGCTCGGTACCTATCCTCCCAAAATTGAAGGGGCAGAACAGGAAATTGAGGAGATTGCTTATCGCAAAGCCCATGAGATATATGGTGACCCACTGCCGGAAATCGTTAAAAAAAGGCTTGAGCGGGAATTGACCTCCATTATTAAGAACGGCTTTGCGGTGATGTATATCGTCGCTCAGAAGCTGGTTGCAAAGTCTAATGAAGATGGCTATATTGTCGGATCCAGAGGTTCGGTCGGTTCGTCGTTTGCCGCTACAATGACCGGCATTACCGAAGTAAATCCGCTGCCGCCACATTATATTTGCAAAAATTGCAGGCATTCGGAATTCATAACGGACGGCTCTGTGGGGTCAGGCTTTGACCTGCCGGAAAAGGATTGTCCGGTGTGCGGTATGCCGTTGAAGGGCGACGGGCATGATATTCCTTTCGAAACCTTCCTTGGGTTCGATGGCGATAAAGCTCCTGATATTGACCTTAATTTTTCGGGAGAATATCAAGCCCAGGCTCACAAATATACAGAGGTGCTTTTCGGAACAGGGAATGTCTTTAAAGCCGGAACGATTGCTTCTGTAGCAGAAAAAACAGCCTATGGCTTTGTAAAGAAATATCTGGACGATAAGGAAATTCCGGCTACCAATGCTGAAATTAACAGACTTGTTGCAGGCTGTACCGGCATTAAGAGAACCACAGGCCAGCATCCCGGAGGGATTATCGTCATACCCAACGGATATGAAGTGGAAGACTTCAGCCCGATACAAAGGCCTGCGGATGATGTGAATTCTGACATTATTACAACGCACTTTGACTTTCATTCATTGCATGATACCATACTGAAGCTGGACATACTGGGGCATGATGACCCTACAATGATCAAGTATCTGGAAGATCTTACGGGTATTAATGTACAGGATGTACCGGTCAATGATAAAAAGGTCATGGAGCTGTTTCTTTCAACAGAACCTCTGGGAATATCTCCGAAGGATATCAACAGTGAGGTGGGTACTTTTGCCATGCCTGAATTCGGAACCAAGTTTGTCAGGCAGATGCTGCTGGACACCAGGCCCAAAACCTTTTCTGACTTGCTCCAGATCAGTGGTCTTTCCCATGGTACCAATGTTTGGCTAAGTAATGCCCAGGATCTTGTAAAAGACGGTACCTGCACGATATCCGAGGTAATCGGTACAAGGGATAACATCATGGTGTATCTGATGTACCGGGGATTGGCACCTAAAAGTGCATTTAAAATCATGGAGGATGTCAGAAAGGGCAGAGGGCTGAAACCGGAATATGAGGAGGAAATGAAGGCTCATTCCATCCCGGAATGGTATATAGAATCCTGCAAAAAGATCAAGTACATGTTCCCGAAGGCCCATGCTGCGGCCTATGTCCTGACAGCAATGAGAATCGGCTGGTTTAAGGTATACCATCCTATGGCTTTCTATGCCACATATTTTACGGTAAGGGCGGATGAATTTGATGCGGAATTGATGGCTCGCGGAAAGGAACGCGTACGCAGCAAGATTGCAGAACTGGAAAAGCTGGGAAATGCGATCACAGCTAAGGATAAAAACATCCTTACGATTCTGGAAGTCGTAAATGAAATGTATTCCAGAGGATTTAGCTTTTTACCGATCCATATTTACAAATCCGACGCTGTACGTTTTCAGGTGACGGACGGTGGTATCAGACCGCCTCTCAATTCGCTTCCGGGGCTGGGTACCACAGCGGCGAATGCCATCGTTGCAGCCCGATCGGAGGATGAATTTGTATCTGTTGAGGATCTTCGAAGCAGAGCGAAGGTAAGTAAGACAGTAATTGAAATCCTGCAGCAGAACGGCTGTCTGGACGGTATCCCGGAAAGCAGCCAGATGAGTTTGTTTTAGACTTGTTTAAACCTGTACACTAAAATTTCAACTTTCCTAAATAAATTATTGATATATACAGACAATAATGTTATAATACTATCTGGACTAAAGCAAATAGCTGATTTGGAAAAGAGTGGGTCGACCCCACTCTTTGTCTTTAGATAGAGTTATTATGGTATGCCGGATTCATTTAGGTTGCATAGGCGAGCAGCCGGGTTGCATGGACGAGCAGCAAACGTAGTTTGCGACCAGTCAAGCTTTAGCTTGCGACCAGCCCCGGTATAAGCGTTACGCTTAATTTTGAAAGGGATGATTGACGCAGGTATGGCAAAAAAGAGAGTGGAAGAGATCGTAGAAGAGCTGGCTCAACCTATCGTGGAGGCACTGTCCTTTGAACTTGTAGATGTTGAGTTTATCAAGGAGGGCTCTTACTGGTATCTGAGAGTTTACATAGATAAGCCCGGAGGCATCGGGATTGATGACTGTCAGGCTGTTAGTGAACAGTTGAGCGATATATTGGATGAAAAAGATCCAATAAAGCAAAGCTATATTCTGGAGGTCTCATCACCCGGTGAAAGACCCTTGAAAAGAGAAAGGGATTATGTAAGATTCCGTGGTGAAGCAGTTGAGGTAAAACTTTACCAGCCGCTAAACGGCAAAAAGGTATATGAGGGAGAATTACTTGGACTGGTAGAGGATAAAGTGGAAATTAAGATGGATGACGGCACTTTGATGAGCTTTGACAGAAAAGATACTGCACTGGTCAGGAGAATTATTAAATTTTGATAAAAAGCCATTTACGGCAGCACCGCTCCGGATAAACCGGTGAAAGCGGGTTACCCGACATTTCGGGAAATGACAGGAGGTAGAAGTATGAGTGCGGAATTAATGCAGGCACTGGATCAACTGGAAAAAGAAAAGGGAATTGAAAAGGATGTGCTTATTGAGGCCATTGAAGCAGCGCTTATTTCAGCTTACAAAAGGAACTTTGGTTCCACACAGAACGTGAGGATCAGCATTGATCCGATCACCGGAGATGTGAAGGTTTTTGCGCTCAAAAGAGTCACATCATTACCCGAAAATGAAAATGGAGATATCTCGCTGGAAGAAGCAAGAAAACTGAACAGTAATTATGAAGAAGAGGATATTGCAGAGATAGAGGTTACACCAAGAAAGTTTGGCAGAATTGCCGCGCAGACAGCAAAACAAGTGGTTATGCAAAGAATACGCGAAGCTGAACGCGGAATCATTTTTGATGAGTTCTACAATAAAGAAGGCGATATCGTTACCGGGATTATTCAAAGGAGCGAGAGAAAAAATGTAATTATAGACCTTGGCAAGACGGAGGCCATCATAGCACCGTCAGAGCAGACTGCCGGTGAAGAATACCGATTCAATGAAAGATTAAAGACCTATATCGTTGAGGTCAGAAAAACTCCAAAGGGTCCTCAAATCATGGTTTCAAGGACTCATCCCGGTCTTGTTAAGAGGCTTTTTGAGTTGGAGGTGCCTGAAATCCATGACGGCACGGTTGAAATAAAGAGTATTTCAAGGGAACCCGGCTCCAGGACGAAGATTGCTGTATTTTCGAAGGATCCCAATGTTGACCCTGTTGGAGCTTGTGTTGGACAGAGAGGCACCAGGGTCCAGGCTATTGTGGATGAACTCAGAGGTGAGAAAATTGACATTATCAAATGGAGCAGCAATCCGGAGGAATACATCTCGAGCAGTCTGAGTCCCGCAAAGGTTGTCAGAGTGGATTCAAACGAAAACGACAGAACAGCCAGGGTTATTGTTCCTGATTTTCAATTATCACTTGCTATAGGCAAGGAAGGGCAAAATGCAAGACTGGCTGCCAAGCTGACAGGCTGGAAGATCGATATTAAAAGTGAGTCACAGCTCAGAGCTGTCATTGAACAGCAAATGTTCAATACGGATAACATTTACAATGCAGATGATGACGAGGACAATGGCTATTATAATAACGGAAACAACAAGGTGAGCTTATTCATCGATGATGAACCGGATATGGATGAATCAGACGTTGACGAAGAGCATTCAGACATTGACGAAGATGATACCGGACTGGAATAGGGGTGAACGTGCTTGAAGCAGAAAAAAGTGCCTTTGAGGATGTGCCTGGGATGTCAGGAGATGAAGCCGAAAAAAGAATTGATTCGAATTGTCAGAGACAAGGAAGGACACACTAGCGTAGACTTTCAAGGTAAAAAAGCCGGCAGGGGTGCATATATTTGCAAGAGCATGGACTGCTTTGAAAAAGCGAAAAAGGGCAAAAGACTTGAAAAAGCCTTTGAAGCACGCATTGATGAAGCAGTGTACGGAACATTGAAAGAGCAATTGGAGGGAAATAATGGTTGAAGGGATATACTCTTTTCTTGGCCTTGCAACGAAGGCGGGAAAATTGCTTTCGGGCGATGAAACCTGCGAAAAAGCGTTAAAGGCGGGTAAGGTGTACCTGGTTATTGTATCGGAAGATGCCTCGGACAATACCAAGAAGAAGTTTAGTGATATGTGTAATTACAGAAATATCGCAATAAGGTATTACGGCGATAAGGAACTGCTTGGGAAATTCACAGGTAAGAAAATTCGTTCTGTGATTGCAATCATTGAAAGAGGCTTTGCAGGGCATCTCAAAGATATGATAGATAACCGCGGGATAGAACATGGGGGTGTATAGATTTGGAAAAAGTTAGGGTTTATGAACTGGCAAAAGAATTGAATACGACAAGCAAAAGGTTGATGGAAAAGCTTGGAGAAATCAATGTAGTAGTGAAGAATCACATGAGTCTTCTTGAGGAGCATGAACTGGAGGCACTATATAAACATATAGGTGTCATAAAGCATGATGAAAAAAGACCTGAACCGGATGAAAGCAAAGTTGTGCCGCCAACTACGGTGCATCCAAATGCTGAAAAGAAGAAGGACTCAAAGAATGCACCCCGTATTATCAGGACAACTGAAATCATAATAAATAGTAAAAATGATGCAAAAGATGTTGTACAGTCATCGCGAAATGACTACTCAAAAGGGGATGTAAGAGGCTCCAGAAGTAGCGGCAGACAGGACTTCGTAAGATCTTCCGATGCTAATTCAGGTTTGCGTGCAGGTTTTGTAAGAGACAGCCGGCCGGATTATATCAGAGATGCAAATAGAGTTCAGAAGCAAAATCAGAATCAGAATCAGAATCAGAATCAGAATCAGAAGAAACAACAAGATCAGGAGTCTATGGAAAAAGCCGCCGTAAAACACGTGCTAAATGAAACAAAAGAGTTAAATGAGATAAAAGAAGTAAAGGAAATAAAAGAATCAAAAGAAGTAAAGGAAGTAAAGGAAGCAAATGGAATACCTGATGTGAAGCATGAAACACCGGCAGAAAATACGGTAGTCGTAAACTCAGAACCAACAAAATCAGAAACAGAAGCAGTAAAAGCAAAAGACATGGAAAAAGCAAATACTGAAGCTCTTGCAGCTAAAAAGGAAGAAAAAGCTGATATGCATGATGAAACATCGAATACGATTGCTGCCAATAAGGTGGGAAATGAGACGCAAGGCACAAAGAATGTTCAGCAACAGAAACAGGAACAGCATTCTGATGCAGGTAATGAGGTAAATCACACAGCTTCAAAGGAATCAGAAACTGAAGACAATTCACAGAGAGTGAAGCCACAGAATGACAGACCTCAATATCAGGGCAACAGGCCTCAAGGTGACCGGCCCCAGGGCGACAGACCTCAGTATCAGGGCAACCGGCCGCAAGGTGACAGACCACAATATCAGGGCAACAGGCCTCAGGGCGACAGACCCCAGTACGGCAGCAGACCGCAAGGTGACAGACCCCAGTACGGCAACAGACCGCAGGGTGACAGGCCCCAGTACCAGAGCGACAGACCGCAATATGGC
>JAEZLF010000188.1 GCA_023435925.1 Bacillota bacterium | reverse complement strand
TAACGCAGAGAGAGTTTGATGTTATCAAGAAGCATTCGGTATACGGGTTTGAGATAATAAAAGATATCCCGGACATGAATGAGAAAGTTAAAAGTGCCGTACTGATGCATCATGAAAAGGAAAACGGGACTGGTTACCCTTTCGGTGCGAAAAGCACAGGTATCAGCTATCACACAAAAATAATATCCATAGCGGATGTATTTGACGCTCTGACCTCTGAACGTGCTTACAAGAATAGGCTAACTCCGTTTGATACCTTCAGAGAATTTGAAAGAATAGGCATAGGAGAGGGCTATTATGACCTCGGTATCCTGCTTACATTCCTGTGCAATATTTCTCAATATTATATCGGGTCAAGGGTAATAATGAACACAGGCAAACCGGGTGAAATTATATACATACCGCCGCATAATATTTCAAATCCGGTGGTTAGGGTTGAAGATGATTACATAGATCTTTCCGTTCGACAGGATATGAAAATCGCCGAAATGCTATAATATTATAGCATATATCACAATCATTGCTCTACTTTGTATTACTTTTTTGCAAACGGGTAAAATTTTCTTTGAACCGATGTGTTATAATAAGTGTTGGGAGTGATTTATTTAAAAACAGGACAAGTATGTAAATTAGAATTTTTACAGAGGAGATTACAATGAATACACTGTTTAGTGAGCTGGGTTTGGACTCTTCATTACTGAAGGCACTGGATAAAGAAAATATAACAACCCCTACAGACATTCAGAGGAAGGTTATACCTGAAATGCTTAAAAACAGAGATATGATCGTTCAATCCGAGACAGGGACAGGGAAGACGCTTGCCTATTTGATCCCCTTATTTAAGAAGATAAACACCTCTGTAAAAGAAATGCAGGCTATCATTCTGGTGCCGACTCATGAACTGGCTATCCAGGTTCTGAGAGTGGCAGAGAACCTGTCGCGTAATTCAGCGGTGAAGGTTAGTGCAGCGCCTATTATCGGCAATGTGAATATTGACAGACAGATAGACAAGCTGAAGGAGAAGCCTGCTATTATTGTAGGCTCAGCAGGCAGGATTCTAGAACTGATAAAAAGAAAGAAAATAACTGCTCATACGATCAAAACGATTATTTTAGACGAAGCAGACAGGCTGATGAGTGACAGTGACATTGAAAGCGTTAAAGCAGTAGTCAAATCAACCATGCGTGACAGACAGCTTCTGATGTTTTCTGCATCCATTTCCGTGGAGGCAGAAGCCAGGGGCAGGGATATGATGAAAGAACCAGTTGTGATTCGTGAAGAGTCCAATATGGCGGTTCCCGATACAATCGAGCATATATGTTTATTAGCTGAGCAAAGGGAGAAATTCGAAATATTGCGAAAAGTGGCAAGAATATTGAATCCACAAAAAGCATTGGTGTTTACCAGCGGCATCGAGGAAGCTGAAATTGTGACAGAGAAGCTAAAATATCATGGTTTTGCGGCAGAGAGTATCCATGGCACCAATTTGAAGGCAGAGCGAAAAAAAGCAATGGAAGGGTTCAGGGCAGGCAGGGTTCAGTTTCTGATCGCATCCGATCTGGCTTCGAGAGGGCTTGATATTGAGGGAGTGACCCATGTATTCAGTCTGAATGCACCGGAGGATCCAAGGAATTATCTGCACAGAGCAGGACGGACAGGGCGGAACGGCAATACGGGTATGGCGGTGTCCATTGTGACCGGTCGTGAGCTACAGCTTATCAGGACTTATGAGAAGCTGTTTCAAATCAGAATCACAGTCAAAGAGATGGTCAGAGGCAATCTTGCTGATGCAAAATTAATGCCGGTATCAAAGCTAAAACGGGAGCCAAAATCAAAACCGGTGTCAAAACCAAAAACGGCATCAAAGCGTGAGACAGCCGCTGGAGCCGCTACAGCAAAGAAGCCGCAAAAGGCACAAATGAAAGTGTCGCAGAAACAGAAGCCGGTGCATAAAGCTAATCCGGGAAACTGGAAAAACGGCTGAGCAGCTTTTGTGCATTATCGTAAAGGATGGCTTCTCTTTCGGCCTCTGACAAATCAAGCTTGAGGAATCTTTCCAGTTCTTCCTCGTGATCCCACATGGGATAGTCCGTACCAAACAGCATTTTTTCAACCCCATGCTTTCGGATCATTTCAGTTGCCTTATCAGGGCTGAGAAAAGCAAGAGAGCTGGAGGTGTCCATATAAATGTTCCTTCCGATCAGATATTTCATGGATTCATCCCATACGCTGTATCCTCCGAAATGAGCCGCAATGACCACCAAATCCGGAAACATGTCCAGAATCCTAGAAAGTCTAGCCGGACTGGAGGAATCCTTATTTTCATCTCCCATATGGATCAGAACAGGCAGCTTTCCTCTTATTGCATCAAAAACAGGAAGCATTGCAGGAGCATCAATATAAAAGCCTTGAAATTCCGGATGCAGTTTGATTCCGTGAAGCCCCATGGACTTTATTCTGGAAACCTCAGATTGGGCATCCTCCAGATCAGGATGGAGGGTACCAAAACCAAGCAAATTGTCGTGGGCGGATTGGACGCTGAAGACATAATCATTGATAGCCATTACCTGCCCCACCGTAGTTGCAGAAGAGTGTACCACATATTTACTGACTCCGATTTTACTTCCATTTTTCAACAGTCCGTCTACTGTTCCCGCTCCTGCCATGGGTACACCATAGTATTTCCCAATGGCATCTACTGCTTTCAGCGCGATTTTATCCGGAAAGATGTGTGTATGTATATCAATCACCTTATATTGTTTTGCCTGCATTGTAACCTCCATGTCCATACAATCTATTGAGAAGCTCGAGCATCTCTTTACAAACCAATTTATATCATACCACTAAGAAGAAAAGTTTTCATTGCGTTCACAAAAAAAGATACGGAATGTTTTTAGGCGGTTGAAACCTGATCGATTGTGGTAATATAGTAAACATACAGAATAATAAATACAAAATGTTCATGAAATGGGGAGATGCACTTGATTAAAGATATCGGAGACACTGCAGTTTTGCATAACGGTGTAAAAATGCCATGGCTGGGACTCGGCGTGTGGAAGGTAACTGACGATAATGAGCTGGTTGAGGCGATCAGGACAGCTGTTCAGGCAGGATATAGGAGTATCGATACAGCAGCAGCCTATAGGAATGAAGCTGGAGTTGGCACAGGAATCAAGGAATGCGGTGTTTCCAGGAATGAACTGTTCATTACGACCAAAGTCTGGAACCAGTCGCAGGGTTATGATTCAACACTGAAAGCTTTTGATGAAAGCCTCAAACAACTTAATCTTGATTATATTGATCTTTATCTGATTCATTGGCCGGTGAAGGGCAAATATGTTGATACTTGGAGAGCGTTGGAGAAATTATACCGGGATGGGTTGGTACGTGCCATTGGTGTAAGTAATTTTCAGATTCATCATCTGCAGGATTTGTTTGATCATGGCAGTGTAATCCCTATGGTAAACCAGGTGGAATACCATCCGTTGCTTACGCAAATTGAACTACACGCTTTCTGTAAAAAAAATAAAATTCAGATGGAAGCTTGGAGTCCCTTGATGCAAGGCCGTTTAGACATACCTTTACTGGTGGAACTCGGTAAAAAGTACAGCAAATCACCGGCACAGATCATATTGAGATGGGATCTGGAAAATGAAGTAGTGACGATTCCAAAATCGGTACATGCCAATAGAATCATTGAGAACGCCGGCATATTCGACTTTGAACTGTCGGAAGATGATATGGAAGCAATCAATGAGCTGAATCAGAACAAACGATTCGGAGCCGATCCCGATAATTTTAATTTCTAGTAAAAGCTGTATCGGAGACTGTCCATTTAAATGATGTGGCAGTCTCTTTTTTGTTAAAAAAAACTATAGACTGGACGCATAATTTTATGTTATGTTTGTATAGTCGAATTTTTTTTGCCGTAAAAATTATGCTAAGGAATATATTAGATGACTGAGTTAATTAGAAGAAAGCTAAACCTAAAGGTGAAACCTTCAAGTTTACAGGGATATACAAATTGTATTGAGGATTTATTGAAAAATGAAGTAACAAGCTCAATGGACAGTCTTATACAGCATGGTAGTGTGACCTGCTTTGATCATAGTCTCTCCGTATCTTACTATAGCTATATATTGTGCAGATTTTTTGGATTGGATTACCGGTCAGCTGCAAGAGGCGGGCTGCTTCACGACCTGTTTTTATACACCTGGCATAAAACAAAACTGGTCGGTGGGATGCATGGATTCACACACCCATACACAGCGCTTGAAAATGCTCAGAAGCATTTCACGCTGAACAAAATGGAGAAGGATATTATCGTCAAGCATATGTGGCCGTTGACTATCCGGTTGCCTAGATTTAAGGAATCTTATGTGGTGTCTTTTGTTGACAAGTATTGTGCAATACTGGAAATCATAAAATTCTTCAGGATCAAGATGCGCTCGTATAGAAGTACATCACTGAGCGGTATATAGTGCTCAAAGATATGATTGTCCGCCTAAACTTACGCGAAATGATGCTATACAGGAGCATTCATTTGCTTCTCTAAAACAGGGCTTTAAAACAGGATGTCAAATTGTTGTTCCTCCATATTGACATTGCGCCGAAGCTTGTGATATTATTCTTTTAAACCGTTGATGAGGGAGTAAAACTGTAAACCGGTCGCAAAGAGAGTCGGGGGTGCTGGGAGCCCGGCGGGCTGGAGCAGACAAATGGGCCTCTGAGGGCGGGGTGAAAGGGTAATGATAGCCCAAGTAACTTCCGACGTCCAGCCGACGTTATCTGGCGATGAGTGTGTCGGCACTCAGTGAAAGCGGATGCAGAGCATATGCATCAATTAAGGTGGTACCGCAGGTTAACGCTTGTCCTTGAATTAGGATAAGTGTTTTTTATTTGCAGTTTGCTCGATTCGTACAGAAAATTTCCGACAAATATTCTATAATATTTGAGGAGGAATCAAAATGAAAAAGGGTTTAAAAGTTGTATCAGCCATTTTGCTCACCATCGCAATCCTGACGTCTGTTTCAGCATGCAGCGGGATAGGGGGCAACAAGGTCATCCGGATCGGTATCGTTCAGATTGTTGAGCATCCATCCCTGAACACAATTCGCGAGGCGTTTATTGAACAGTTGGCATCCAAAGGCTTCAAGGACGGCGAAAACATTAAAATCGACTATCAAAGTGCACAGGGCGAGCAGACCAATCTAAATACCATCTGCCAGAAGTTCGTCGCCGATAAATGTAACCTGATCGTAGCTATAGCAACGCCATCGGCACAGGCTGCCGCAAACATAACCGAAGATATTCCGGTATTGTTCTCAGCCTGCACGGATCCGCTGGGCTCAGGACTTGTAGCCAGTCTTGAAAAGCCCGGGAAAAATGTGACCGGTACCTCAGATGCTGTTTCTGCTGAAAAAATCATGGAACTGGCTTTACGGATCACACCTGATATTAAAAAGATCGGTGCGCTTTACAACTCCAGCGAAACCAATTCCATTTCAGTCGTTAATAATCTGAAGGAATATGCGGCGAAGAATGGAATGGAAGTCATCGAGGGAACTGTGACCAATTCCTCAGAGGTTCAACAGGTGACACAATCCCTGGCTGACCAGGTGGATGCAATCTTCTCCCCCATTGATAACACGATTGCCTTGGCAATGCCTGTCGTAGCACAGGTTACAGGGAGCACAAAAATACCTATGTATGTTGGAGCCGATTCCATGGTAAAGGATGGCGGTCTGGCAACATATGGGGTTAACTACACAAATCTGGGACAGGAAACCGGAAACATGGCCGCTGAAATACTCAACGGAAAGAAACCCGGAGATATGCCGGTAAGGACCATCAGCGAGGTAGAGATTTATGTCAATGCGGCTACCGCTGAAACCATCGGAGTCACGATTCCTGAGAGTGTTCTCAGTGAAGCTGCCGAGGTGTTCGGAAAGTAGTTTCCTTACGTATGATTAAATTTGTGTAAATCGCTCCGCCAGTGATATAACGAGGCGCAAGATGTCCCCCACCTCTTGACTCTTTTCACTCACTATGCTCATGAAAAAGTCTTGGTGGCGGGTACCGATTTGGTTTTCAAGCGGTGAGTATATCTCCCGCCTCGTTGAAACGCCGCTGAGGTAATGAAATTTTTCTACTCAGCGTAATTTGCGAAGCAAATTATCGCATAATCAAAAAATTTCATTTTGAACCGAGGCGTTATAAAGTGTTATAATAAAAGATAGCTCAGGAATCAGAAGTAATATTACTTCTGATCCTTATGTAATATTTCAAGGGGATATTGATCATGCTATTACTATTGCAGGGTTCACTGGAACTAGGTATCATATATGCCATTATGGCACTTGGCGTGTTCATATCATTCAGGACATTGAACATGCCGGATCTGACAGTAGACAGCAGCTTCACTCTTGGAGCTGCTGTCTCTGCAATCCTTTGCGTGAGCGGGCAGCCTGTTCTGGGGCTTGTATTGGCTTTCGCAGCCGGCTGTGCCGCAGGAAGCGTGACAGCACTGCTTACTACCAAGCTGAGAATTCAGCCGATCCTTTCAGGAATTCTTATGATGCTGGCATTGTATTCCATCAACCTGAAGGTGATGGGTAACAAAGCAAACATACCGCTGTCCCGAATACTTAATGTGCCGACCATTTTTTCACCGTTTCATGATACGCAACTGAAAAGCTACATTGCTTTGATTCTCTCAACGGTTATTCTGGTTTTGGTTTTGATTCTGCTGTTTACCTTTCTGAAGACAAAATTCGGCCTGGTACTTCGTGCTACTGGTGATAATGACAAAATGGTTCGGGCTTTAGGTATGGATAGCGATGTTACTACCATTGTCGGCCTTGCCTTGTCCAATGGACTGGTTGCTTTGTCAGGCGCTCTTATAGCACAATATCAAGCCTTTGCCG
>JAEZLF010000110.1 GCA_023435925.1 Bacillota bacterium | reverse complement strand
TTTTTCATACCCCTTTGCCAACAGTTCTTTTTTAGCTGCCTGCAGAATATCTTCTCTTATATTCTCTAATAATTTGGGCAACAAAAAGCCTCCTAACATTTATATGAACGTGTTCATTTAAATTATAAAATGTCCATGAGTTAAAGTCAAGCTGCGAAAAAAGACGGAATTGCCATCCGCGATTCGAACGCGGGACACCTTGATTAAAAGTATTTACCCCTTCACATATGCGTAGCTGTTTCTTCTAAAACCACATTTAATTCTCCGGGAATAGTGCCTCTCACGTAGGTATCTCTTAGTTCTGGCTTCTTTATAAGGTTCGTCTAAGGCGTGCAATTTTTTATGAATTTCAAATGCTTCAGCTTTTTGAATCAAGCATTCTTCCAAATCTGATACGGACTCCAGTTGCTCTAAATCAGCTTCGGTGCCAACATGTTTATTCTTCTTACAAAATGAATAGTATGTATTTTTCGCTATCTGGCATAGCCATACAAATATTTTGCATTTTCGATCAAACTGGTCAAAAATGGCGTACTGAAAAGCACGCCGAACTGTATGCAAACCTATGAGCTAAATGCTTTTTCACTATTTTCCGCTAAAGCATAGCGGATAACTAATTCATCATCAATCATGAATCACTTAATCAATTTGCTCAAATTCTACTCAATCATCGCAAATATGTTTTGTCATGCTAAATAGGGCTTCTTTTTATTACGCAATATATAAAATGCGAACTTTGGAGTATGTTTATTTTACTCCCTTAGCTTTTGTTTTTATCATTCGTATAATAAAAGTAGTGGTAACACATATCGCAAAGTAAATAATAGTTGGAGCAATCAGCCCTGTCCAATGTGAATATGGCTTTGGATTTATACCTAATATTATTCGTGATAGGAACAGTGCAAAAAATGGGCAAGTTATCCATAATGAGATAGAATAAAATCTTCCTTTTACAGTGAGTTTTCTTGAAATAGTACATCTGCTTTGCATCAGTTCAAATATAATAATTCCACAAATTTGCACAACAATTCCTATAATTACTGCTATTTCTGTTTGGTATGTTCTCCAACCAATTAAAGAGATTAATAAACCTATCACCATTATCCCAATTCCAATAATAAATGAAGCTTTTATGTGCATTTCTGCCTTCATATAATTTTCGTTGATTTTCACAGCAGGAATATCTACATCGTTTTCGATTTCATCGTTAAGCAAGTAATCAGTTGATACACCGAATAATTTACTTAGTTGAATAACATTTTCGGTATCGGGCAAAGAACTGTCTAATTCCCATTTTGAAATAGCCTGTCTTGATACAGTCAGTTGTGAAGCAAGCTGTTCTTGCGACATACCCTTTTGTTTTCTTAATAATTGAAGTTTTCCTCCCAAAGTCGTAATGACCACCTCCTGCTTTCTAAGTTTAATTTTAACATTTGGTACTGTTGCATTCCACCAAATCGACTTTGAACTTTAGCAACTGGTAGTTGCAACTCTACTTTTTAGGCGTTTTAAGGCGTGAATTATATATTTCATCTTTATACCGCAATATGCTACTTCTGCAAAATAGGAAGAAGAGGTTGCTATGACAACGGTATGTCTGAATATTTCTTCTCGATTCTCAAAACCGAGTTCATTTACCGCCGTAAGATTAAAACCTCCGTTTAATTGATATTTTCATTTAGTGCGAATTAAAGAAAAAGATATGAAAATTACGGAACCTATTATAGTGTTTTTTTCATTATCAAATTCCTCTTTTCTAATAACATGTTGCAATTGATTCGTCATTGATTAAAATTTTCTGCTTTTTTATGAAGATATAGGGAATATCCGCCTGCCACTAAAAAAATAAAAAGCGCTGGAGCATACTTCCATACGATAGACGTAGTAGCGGCATTTTCAACTGAAAATGTTGATGTAATATTTACCAAACTATGTGTGATGATGCATGGAATCAAGCTTCCGCTCTTATAGAATACCATAACAAATGCGAAACCTATTGCAATTGCATACGCCATTTGTAAAAAAGTATCTAATGTTGCATGCCCTGTAAGTAAATTCACAATATGTCCGGCGCCAAAAGTCACCGCAGATATAATAATAGCCTGTTTAATGCCGTCCTTCTCTATCGCTTTAAACAAAAGTCCCCTAAATATAATTTCTTCAACATATCCCACCAATGCCATCGTAATAACAGCAAAAACTTGATGTGCCAAATCGTAATGCATAGATACTCCAAACCAAAAGTTTACAGGAACCAACAAAATAAATGGTATAAAATACAAATATTTCTTTATATCCAACAAGCCAACTAATCCATATTTTTTTCCAAGGTTATTCTTTACAATAAAAAATGTTAAAACAGCCGCAATTGCCAATAGCACCAATAGAGAAAGCAAACTGCCATCACCAAAGTTATTTCTAAGATTCCCCATTACAATGACATAGATGATAATCCACAACACAGCAAACCATATTTCACTTATCTCATATAACTTTTTCATCAAAAAATACTCCTAACTCTAATAATATCAAACCCTTTATTTAAGACTTCACTGCTAAAAGCCCTCAACGTTAAGCCAGAGCTTGCACCGCAATATTTGAATACTCTGCGTCTTTACAAACAATGCTGCTCGTATTCGAATATTTCAACCTTTCTCCTGAAAATGCTGTCAAGTCAAAACTACATTAAATTATTGAATACATTGCCCAAAATTTTCTCACATTTTGTTTTTTCATATTCCATCGCATTATTCGCAAGTAGACTTGCACATCCATGCGCTACTATAAACAGATTCAAAAACAACTCTTTTGCACTAGCTACGTCACATCTAGTTCCCATAGAAACTATATTCAGGATTTCTGATAATTCTGCACTATTTATCAATTCGTCAAGACTAAAACCATTAAATTGGTTTGTTTGAAAAAGAAACTGAAAAAGTTTCTTTTCTTCATAGCCAAATCTAATATAATTAAGTCCAAGTTCAATTATTGGAGATACTTTTTCAGTTCCCTTCGGCATGATATACTCTGAATGATAAATATCTGCTTTTTCATAAACAGACTTTTTTATCTCTTCTATTGAAGAAAAATAATAAAGTATTGGTTGAGTGGAACAATTTAATCTTTCTGATATTGTCCTAGCGTTCATTTTTTCTATACCATCATTTTTAACAATATCGAAAGCAGCATCTATTATCATTTTTTTATTGATTTTAGCATTTGGCGGCATAAGTTACTCCTTTTATAATCCATGTTATATAACATATATTATATATACTTATTTGTCAACAAATAAAGATAGTGTATTTCGCATACACTATCTACTCGAATCTCCAACGAAAGGAGAATTATGATTTAGCAAAGCCTACATTCTGGTAATGGTATCGCCTTCTGAGAGCCCGAATGTCCACGTAATAACCGCATGTTCCTGAATAAAAAGTTGAATTCTGAAGTTTGCCTGTTATAATGGTGACATGTAGGAAAATAATTATGGGTGTAAGGAGAATCATTATGCTTATCGGAACATTAACACTTGCACTGATTTATTTAGTTTATTATTTTAGTCGCAGCATTGCATTTACAGCTGTTTGCAGTATTGCGATCATTCTCATTATGCGAAGCCTGCAACCTTATTTTACACTGCTTGGAAACAAGCTTTTCCCCAAGCCGCCGATAAAGACGATGCGAGAATTGAATATGGGCAAAGAAGCTGGCCGGGGCGTGCGGATTTTGCTCGTCAGTGAGTTCACAGACTTTGACCCGGCCAATGATAAGAGCGTGGATACATTCGACAACATCGTTGCTGATGCTGTTGAGGCACTGAGGCAATCGAAACCGCTGTTTGAATTAAGATACAGCACTGTATGCGAAAAACAGCTTCCAATGCAGTATTGCTTTTCTGTTTGTGGCGAAAAGAGCTCAGGTATGAGAAGGTGTTTCAGGACATGGCTGAAAGCAATAAACGTCAAAGATTTCGGCAGTTACAAGGCAGACAGCGAATTTTTCATATATGATGGTCAGTTCAACGATCCTGTTACAGGCGAGCTGAGTCGCTCTGCCGTACTGTTCCTGTTTGACAGCAGATTGCCAGGGATGGTTGGAAACAGGAATAAGAAGCTGGATGCATCCACACAAGGATGATGATTTGCTTTGTTATTCCATGAAGCCGGCACCTTCAAAGCAGCAACCTTGCTGTCAGCAGGGCTGTCAGTTGAAGGCTCAGTCAAGTGCAAAAAAAGATACCGCACAAATTCGCATGTACAGTATCTCTTAAGAAAACGTTTTATTTCCTTTGTTCATTCGCCTGTTTTATCTGTGTCTTCAGAAGACCTTGACCTCTAGCTCTTAGTCTACCAACAGCGACTCTCCCGTCATCTCTGCAGGCTTTTCAAGGCCGAGAAGCTCCAGCATGGTAGGAGCCAGATCTGCCAATCTTCCTTCCTTCAGCTTCTTATCTCCGAGGCCAATTCCGATCAGCGGCACCACATTGGTCGTATGGGCTGTGAAAGGTCCGCCTGACTCATAATCAAGCATCTGCTCGGCATTACCATGGTCTGCGGTAATTAGCGCCACGCCATTTTGAGACTGTATTGCCCGGATGATTCTTCCTACACATTGGTCAATTGCCTCAACAGCAGCCTTTGCAGCATCAAAGAAGCCAGTGTGGCCAACCATATCACAATTTGCAAAGTTTAGAATGATGACATCATACTCTTTCGAATCAATTCTTCTGAGCACTTCCTCTGTGACTTCATAAGCGCTCATTTCAGGCTTCAGGTCATACGTGGCCACCTTCGGTGAAGGGATCAACGCTCTGTCTTCTCCTTCGTACATAGCCTCTACACCACCGTTAAAGAAGAATGTAACATGGGCGTATTTCTCAGTCTCGGCAATCCTCAACTGTTTGAAGCCCTTGCGGCTGATATACTCACCAAATGTATTGGTGAGGCTTTCCGGTTTAAAAGCCACTACAACATTGGGAATGGTTTTGTCATATTGAGTCATACAGACGTAGTATAACGGGAAGAAACCATTGGGCCGGTCAAATCCGGAAAATTCAGGATCTACAAAGGTTCTCGTGATCTCTCTTGCCCTGTCCGGCCTGAAATTAAAGAATATGACAGAATCATTGCTGCCTATGGTCGCAACAGGTTTATCACCTTCCAGGATCACTGTGGGCTTTACAAACTCGTCAAACTCCTGCCGTTCGTAGGATTCAGCCACTGCCTGGGATGCTGACGCAGCAGTCAGACCTTTGCCCAGGACCATTGCATCATAAGCCTGCTTCACTCTCTCCCACCGGTTGTCACGATCCATTGCATAATATCTGCCCATGACACTGGCAATCTTCCCGACACCAATTTCAGCCAGTTTGTCTTCAAGCTCCTTTACAAAGCCTTTTGCACTATCCGGAGGAACATCCCTTCCATCGAAGAAGCAATGAACATATACATCCTTCAGTCCTCTCTTCTTTGCCAGTTCAATCAAAGCATAGAGGTGTGTGTTGTGGCTGTGAACTCCCCCGTCTGAAAGGAGCCCGTAAAGGTGTAGTTTGGAATGATTCTTCCTGCAATTTTCTATTGCGTCAAGAAACTCCCTTTTCTCGAAGAAATCTCCGTCCTCTATAGATTTTGTGATTCTCGTAAGCTCCTGATATACGATTCTGCCGGCCCCAATATTCGTATGCCCGACTTCTGAATTGCCCATCTGTCCTTTTGGCAGTCCTACATCCATACCGCTGGTGTGAATGATGGTATTGGGATATTGCTGCATATAGCTGTCCAGGTTCGGCTTGTTAGCGGCGCTGATAGCATTTCCATCTGTGCGCGGATTCACACCGAAGCCGTCCAGTATGATTAAAGTAACTAATTTATCTTTCATATGATTGACTCCTCTTTTTAGACTAAACTTCATGATGAGATTACGGCGGTCTCCTGTATTTTAAAGGGCTGCCTATTCAGACAGCCCTCTAAATTACATAAACCTGCTATCCTTCATATTTGACGATTTTCTCAAAATCATCCAGCTTCAAGCTGGCTCCGCCGACAAGTCCGCCATCGATGTCCGACATGTTGAAAAGCTCCCCTGCATTTGCAGCATTCACACTTCCGCCATACTGAATACGGACTGCTTCCGCTGTGTCATCACCATAGAGGGATCTTACAGTCTCTCTGATTGTTGTACATACTTCATTAGCCTGTTCGTTGGTAGCCGTTTTTCCGGTACCGATTGCCCAGATTGGCTCATATGCAATAACCAGATTGGATACCTGTTCTGCGTTCAGTCCCAGCAAGGCGATTTTTACCTGGAACCTGATCAGATCGGACGTTACGCCTTCTTCCCTCTGTTCAAGAGACTCTCCGACACAAATAATTGGCTTTAGTCCATATTTGAGCGCAGCGTGTACCTTCTTATTGACAGTCTCATTTGTCTCAGCAAAGTACTGTCTTCTCTCAGAGTGGCCGATTATAACATAGTCCACACCAAGCTCCTTAAGCATTGGACCGGATATCTCACCAGTATATGCACCTTTTTCCTCCCAGTGCATATTCTGTGCTGCAACCTTGATATTTGAGCCGGCTACCGCTTTGATAACATCAGGCAGGCAAATGAACGGAACGCCAACGACGACTTCAGCATCGGCACCAACAACTCTCGGTTTAAGAGCCGTTACAAATTCAACAGCCTCAGATGCTGTTTTATTCATTTTCCAATTGCCTGCTGCAATTTTTTTTCTTGGGTTTTTATCAAGCAAAACATCAATGCCGGGAAGAACTTTCCCTTCCAGGAATTCAAGAGATGCTCCACCACCCGTGGAGATGTGAGTGATCTTGTCAGCAAAGCCTAGCTGCTCAATCGCTGCAGCAGAATCTCCGCCTCCAACGATGGAAATAGCACCGGACTCAGCAACAGCTCTTGCCACTTCTCTTGTGCCATACGCAAAATTATCAAACTCAAATACGCCCATAGGCCCGTTCCATACAATGGTTTTTGCCTTTTTGATTTCTTTTGAGAATTTCTCTACAGTAAGAGAACCGATATCCATACCCATCCAACCGTCCGGCATATCATCCGATGGAACATACATATGCTCGGTGTCATTTTTAAATTCTTTGGCGACAATGCTTCCGATAGGGAGCATCAAATTCACGCCTTTGCATTCCGCTTTCTCAAGAAGGCTCTTGGCCAGTTCGATCTTGTCTTCTTCGCAGATGGAATTACCGATTTTATAGCCCTTAGCCTTCAGAAATGTATACGCCATTCCTCCGCCGATGATCAATGTGTTCACCTTATCCAAGAGATTTTCAATGACTTCGATTTTATCAGAAACTTTCTTTCCGCCAAGTATTGCAACAAAAGGTCTGGCAGGATTAGAGAGTGCCTTGCCCATGATCTCGATTTCTTTCTTGATGAGGTATCCGCAGACTGCCGGTAGATAATCCGCCAAACCTGCTGTAGAGGCATGAGCCCTATGTGCTGTTCCGAAGGCATCGTTCACGAAAATTTCAGCAAGACTTGCCAGTTCTTTAGCGAAAGCGGGATCGTTCTTTTCCTCTTCCTTATGGAATCTAACGTTTTCCAGCATTAGGATCTCTCCATCCTTCAACGCTGCAGCTTTGGCCTTTGCATCCGCACCGACTACGTCAGCCGCCATTTCAACAGGCTTTCCCAGAAGCTCACTAAGCCTTACAGCCGTCGGCTTCATGCTGAATTTTGCTTCAGGTCCGTTCTTTGGTCTTCCAAGATGGGATACCAATATTGTTTTGGCTCCGTTACTGACAAGATACCGGATCGTCGGAAGTGCTCCAACAATTCTTTTGTCGTCAGTAATATTTCCGTTTTCGTCCTGAGGAACATTAAAGTCGACTCTGACGATGACCTTTTTACCCTTTACATCTATGTCCTCAATTGTTTTTTTATTATATACTGCCATGCAATTCATCCTTTCGATGTTATCTAATAATATAGCTGTTCATATGCCGTTGCATATACCAGTTAAATGCCGATAAACCAAATCCCTAAAAACTTAAAAGATCCACCCTTAAACCACTCACTTAAGGTAAGGGTAAGAGTGGACCTTCTATTTAGTCCTTTTTACAGGGTTCTTATTGAGCGTCAACCTTTGCCATGTAGGAAATCAGATCAACAACCTTGTTTGAATAACCCCATTCATTGTCATACCATGAAACCAGCTTGACAAAGTTGCCATTGAGAGCGATTCCTGCTTCAGCATCAAAGATTGAAGTACGCGGGTCATGGATAAAGTCTGAAGAAACAACAGCATCTTCCGTATATCCGAGGATACCCTTCATTTCATTCTCAGAAGCCTTCTTGACAGCTGCTTTGATTTCATCATACGTAGCTGATTTTTCAAGGCGGCAGGTCAGGTCAACAACAGATACGTCAGCGGTCGGGACTCTGATGGACATACCAGTCAGCTTGCCGTTAAGAGCAGGAATAACTTTTCCGACAGCTTTTGCTGCGCCGGTGGAGGATGGAATCATGTTCTGTGCTGCAGCACGTCCGCCTCTCCAATCCTTCTTGGATGGTCCGTCAACAGTTTTCTGAGTAGCTGTGTAGGAATGAACTGTGGTCATAAGTCCTTCAACAAGTCCGAAGTTGTCATTGATAACCTTTGCTAAAGGTGCGAGACAGTTTGTTGTGCAGGATGCATTTGAAACAACCGTCATATCCTTGGTGTAAGTTTCATTGTTAACACCCATAACAAACATCGGAGCATCCTTTGAAGGTGCACTTATAATAACTTTCTTTGCTCCACCTTTGAAGTGTGCGGATGCTTTTTCGATATCAGTGAATACACCGGTAGATTCTACAATATATTCTGCTCCACAATCTTTCCATGGAATCTCTTCCGGCTTCATTGCTGCATAAACAGCAATTTTCTGTCCATTGACAACAAGCTTTCCGTCTTCAATAGCAATCGTGCCTTTGAATTGGCCATGAACTGTATCATATCTCAGCATATAAGTCATGTAGTCAAGATCAATAAAGGGGTCGTTTATGCCCTTAACTTCAATCTCAGGATTCTCAATTGCTGCACGGAATACGAGACGTCCAATTCTTCCGAAACCATTAATACCAACTTTTACTGCCATTTCTTTATACCTCCTATATAAATGTGGTTAATACATATATATAATGCAAAAAATTTTTACTGAAAGTTTTCTGCACTAATATCTTCTTCGCCTTATTGCTAAAATTCATTTCATTACCATACTCATTATTCTTGTAATATATGTATCCAGAATCACAACTATTTTATATTATTTCGCCCTTCATTTCAATACTTAACAGGAAAATTAAATAATTTTTTAACAAAGTCTGGAATCCGCTGAGTGGTCTCCTCCCCGGTCTCCCGCTGATAGATTCTGAAACTATGATTTCCGTTATCAGCAAATACTATACGGTATACACTGTATACTTGTCAATCAGCGTGACAGGATGATAGGAGAGTTTTGCCTTTCTCATACCTTCTTTGCCTAGATCCTGTTCTCTGTTAATAAAAGCTGTACCGCTCCACTCCTGTTCAACAAATTGCTGGTTAATAATCGTATATAAACCATCAATAGAGCTTTTCGCTTTTTCAATATGGATAACCGCCGTATCCGCCGTCAGCATTTCCCCTACTGTAAAAGCCTCAAATACTCCGTCCACTTTAATCAGGCCGCCTTTACATCCAAGAGTCTTGTAATTACGAAGCAACTCCAGATTTGCCTTCCGTTCACAATAGCCTCCATTCTGGCAGTTGCAGTTTTTTTCCTTACACCACTCGTCCATGATTCTGCTGCACTCATCCAGCAGTGAACAGTCCAGCGGAACATACTCAAAGGTATGCTGTTTTTTGAATTTGTTAATATGGTTGCGCTTTCCATCGTACTTTTTACCGCGAAGATTCAGTAAATCCGCCGTATTGTAAATATAATCGCTGTTGTCTCTATCGTAAAGGATCGATTCTTCCGATGCGACCCTGCTTTTGAAAAACTCCAGATCCTCTTTTGTGACTTTCTTAAATACCGGCTTCCATCCATTCTGTATAAAGTACTCCCGGATGGATGAGTAAGCTTTATCGAAATTATCCGTGCTAATGTCTCCAACCGGCATCATTGCAAAAGGTTCACCTTCACAGGGTACAGATATGACACATAAAAGATCTGCCAGTATAGCATAACGGAATTTGTAAAAATGCCTCCAGGCATATAGATTTGTAAAAGTCATCTCTGATATACGCGGACCGTTTTTGTAAATATAACTGTCAAACTCGTGTTTATTGTGTAGCGCTATTTCAGCAAAATCCATTCATATACTCTCCTGTCCGTATGGCATAAGGCAGCCTTGCGCAAGCAACTGCCCGCACAAGGCTTCCATAAAAGGGGGGTGAATTTGTAATTCTTCCTTAATAATATACCACTCTGTAATTATATTCAAACAATTGTTCATTTCGTGTTATACGCTTTGATTGACCCATCCTCCATCAATCGGTCCTGCCGGCTGACTTAATTTCCGAAGCTCACGCCGACACTTTTGGCGATTCTCACCAGTTCGCCGTCAGCTGGAACTGTTTTGAGCTTGCCCACAGCCTCCTCCAATGTTTCTGCAACAATCTCATCACCGCGCAGGCCAACCATGCTTCCAAACTTCTCCTCGTTGACCAATTCAACCGCTTTTACACCATATCGGGTTGATAGGATTCTGTCAAATGGATTGGGTCTGCCTCCCCGCTGCAAGTGTCCAAGTACGGTAACTCTTGTCTCAATACCGGTATGCTTTTCAATATCAATGGCTACCTTATTTCCGATCCCACCCAGCCTGATCGGATCCGGACTGCTATCATCCACCTTGCTTATGACCATTCCGCCATCCACCGGTTTCGCTCCTTCTGCTACAACCACGATACTAAAATGCTTTCCGTCAATTTTTCTCTCTAATATTTTGCTGGAAACCTTAGACATATCATACGGAATTTCTGGAATTAAAATAACATCTGCGCCGCCTGCGATTCCGGACTCCAACGCAATCCAGCCGGCATATCTGCCCATAACCTCTAGGATCATGACCCTGTGGTGCGATTCTGCGGTAGAATGCAGCTTGTCGATTGCTTCTGTCGCTGTATCCACCGCTGTCATAAATCCAAAGGTGGTATC
>JAEZLF010000100.1 GCA_023435925.1 Bacillota bacterium | reverse complement strand
CTCCGATATAGCCAAGCACATGTGCCGAATCTGATGCATCGACATACTCTCTGACCGGTTCGGAGGACGTAATAATGCCGGGAAATTCATGATGCCTCTCCTCAATTTCAGATATGGTATCCATTTTAACGTCAGTTGCCAAAGTAACCGTTCCACCAGTGGAAAAGTTCCAGTTGTCAACGAGAATTTCATATCGCAGCAGCATAATTTTATAGGCCTGCTCGTCCGTATAAGTCTTGTCGATTTTGAACTTTTCATCTCTGAGATATCTGAAAAGCTCTTCCGGTGTTTGCTTAACGTCTTCCGGCTTCATACCGAGCCTGTTTTCATTCTTCTGCCATTTTTCAATTTCTTCGAGAGATTTATTGTTAAACGTTATCGGATTAAATGTCAGATATTTAGAGAAGCTGTCCACATGACTGACATTATTTTTTTCCAGTACATGAGTAAGCTTAAGCAGCATCTCATTTAATTCAGATGTATTAATGCCAGTCTTGACAATATGTATCGCAAATCCCTGTTTATTTACTGCTATAGGTGATCCGTTCCTGTCAAAGATTTTGCCTCTGGGTGCTTCAATCGGAATTTCCTTTAAAACACTTCTCTCGGAATAAGCGCTATACTTTGCGCCATCTACGATCTGCAGATTAAATAGACGAAAAACAATAATAAGACCAAATATAATGAAACCCAGGCCCAGCATCATATATCTATTATTCAACTTATCCTTCAAAAGAACACCTCCGTTGACTGCCGTAATTTTTCATCCCGTAAACCGGCAATCCATCTTCAGTACTTTCTCGCCATTTTCCCGTTATCAGAAAATAGCCGGTCGGCCTTAATCATCAGCAAATAAATGAAAACAGCCGCCGCACAGTTATATAATGCTTCCGGCAGTATAATCCGGGTAAACGGATACAATAAAGAAATCGTTCCATCCATGATATGATGTAATATATAAATCACCATTTCATATACAACAGAATACACAAAGGTAAAAAACAAAACAACCAGCAGATTTTCCCTAAAAAGCCGCCTGTTAATGGATCCTGCTGCGATCCCCAGATAAAAACCAAGAAGTGCATATAGACCAAGTAAATTACCTGTCAGCATATCCAGAGCCAACCCGGCAAAAAAGCCCACGACACTGCCTTCTACATTTCCTCTTATGAGCGCTGTAATAATAACAAAAACAATGACAATATTGGGCTTTACTCCGTAGATTGACAAATAATCAAGTAATGTGGTTTGTACCACTAATAGTACCAATATAAAAAAGGAATAAAAAACTAATTTCAATTTCATTTTTCAACACTGCCTGTTTCCTGTATTTCATTGCTTTTGAGTACATACACCTCTTCAAGTCTCTTGAAATCCGCTAAAGGCTGAATAATAGCATATCTGTCCAATTCGCTGTTGGCTTTTCTTACTTCAATGACTTCACCAATCACAATTCCTTTTGGGTAAACACCTCCAACCCCGGAGGTTTCAATAACATCCCCAACTTCAACATCGACCTCAAGCGGAATATAGTCCATTTTGCAGAGTCCTTTTTCTTTGAGAGTCAGATCTCCCCTTACAACCGCATGGCCGCCCCCGGCTTTTGAAATCCAACCGGATACAGCGCTTTCCTCATCTATAATTGTCAGTACCTTGGACGAAGAGATATCAGAAGACAAGACCCTTCCGACAAGACCCTTTGCATTTGTCACCACAGGGTAGTCGGCCTGCACTCCATCCCGGCTTCCAATATCAACGGTAAATACATTGAACCAATTGCCGGGATCTATTGCTATGATATTTGCACCAAGAACAGTGTAGTCTCCGAATTGCTCCTTCAAGCTTAAGGCCTGTCTCAGCTCTTCATTTTTACTCTTCAGTACGGAATATTCTCTGCTGTGTTTCTGCAGTTCAGCCACTTCAGCTCTGAGTTCTTCATTCTCCTTCTTAACAGCTTCCATATCCTTGAAAAAGGACAGGCTATCCTCTACCTTTTGTCCGACCGATGAAAAAAAACTCTGGACAGGAGTGAGTGGCACACTGATGATATTATTCAACCAATTTAATTTGCTGCTTTTGTTTGCCGAAACCCCCATGACCACAATGAGTACAATGGTAACTAAAGACACAATAAACCATTTGCTTCTAAAAAGACGCAGCAATGGAATGTCTCCTCTCTATCTTAATTTTCTAGGTGATATCAGCACTCTCTTTAGCGTCTCAATTTCGTCAAGCACCTTACCGGCTCCGATTGCTACACAGTCGAGTGGTGTTTCCGCAACGGTGACCGGCATACCCGTCTCTTCTCTGATAAGCTTGTCCAGGCCGCTCAGCAATGCTCCTCCACCCGCAAGCATAATGCCTTTATCCATAATATCTGCAGCCAGCTCCGGCGGTGTTTTTTCAAGAGTATATTTGATGGAATCAACAATAGAGTTGATAGGCTCCCTTAATGCTTCGTTAATTTCGCTGGAGGATATGGAAATGTTTTTCGGCAGGCCTGTGATAAGATCCCTTCCTCTTACATCCATGTATTCTTCCTTTGGCTTCGGATACGCATTACCGACAGTCACCTTGATCTGCTCAGCTGATCTTTCTCCGATCATAAGGCTGTACTCTTTTTTAACAAAATGCACGATGGATTCATCGAACTCGTCACCTGCTATCCGCAATGACTTACTGGTGACAATACCTCCCAGAGAAATAACTGCTACTTCACTGGTTCCTCCTCCGATGTCAACTATCATGCTTCCGGTTGGTTCTTCAACAGGAAGGTTTGCTCCAATGGCTGCCGCCATCGGCTCTTCGATCAGATAGGCCTCCTTTGCGCCAGCCTGAAGAGTCGCTTCCTCTACGGCTCTCTTTTCTACCTCCGTAACCCCTGAGGGCACACAAATGACCACTCTTGGCTTTGATATAAAGCCACCGCTCATAGCTCTCTTGATGAAATGCTTCAGCATGCTCTGGGTAATGTCAAAATCTGCAATAACACCATCCTTCATAGGTCTTATGGCAACGATATCACCTGGTGTCCTGCCAATCATGCTTTTTGCATCATCGCCCACCGCCAGAATCGCTCTCGTGTTTTTATTGATAGCAACGACAGAGGGTTCTCTTATAACAATTCCTCTACCTTTGACATGTACAAGTGTATTGGCTGTTCCCAAATCAATTCCAATATCTTTTGCAAAAAAACCCATTTATAAAGTCCTCCCAAACTAATTTCAAATGAGCATCAGGTATGTACGTTTCATTACATCAATCCCTGCTCCTTGAAGCTTATGTACCTTCCATCTCCAATGACCACATGGTCCAGAACCTTTATTCCTAAAATACCGCCCGCATTAACAAGCCGCTGCGTTGTCTCAACGTCCTCTCTGCTGGGCTCAGGGTCACCGCTGGGATGATTGTGTGCAAGCAGCACTCCTGAACACCCCACCTTGACAGCTTCGCTGAACACTTCCCTCGGATGGACTATTGATGAGTTAAGACTTCCTACTGAAACATTCAAGCACTTGATAATGTGGTTTTTTGTATTCAGCAGTATGATCTTGAATACTTCTTTTTTCAGGTGTCTCATTTCCTCCATTAAAAGTGCGCTAACCTCAACCGGGGATTTAATGGTTACCCGGTTATTATGGATAAACGAAGAAGAAACTCTTTTTGACAGTTCCATTACTGCTTTTATCTGTAGAGCTTTGACCCTTCCGATACCCTTGGTCTTCCTGAGCTGCTCCACGGATAAATCGTGCAAAAAAGCAATTCCTCCGTTATTCTCACCAAGTGAAAGCAATCTTTGTGCCAACGCTACAGAAGTTTCCTCCATGCTTCCTGTTCTGATGATAACTGCCAGCAGCTCGGCATTGGATAACGCTTCTGAGCCATATTTCTCAAGCTTTTCATATGGTCTTTCATTAACCGGTATATCCTTCATTCTAAGTCTGTATTCCATTTTGGTCAACCCCCGCATTCTTAAAAATTTTTTAACATCACCTCTTCACTATACCATTTTTGTGTAATTATTTCTATATATTGTTAAATTATTCTTATTTTTACCATTTTTATTGCATCATTTTTATTCCGTACTCTTCCAGAAGATACCCAAGCCTGTAAAGTGGAAGTCCGACAACATTCGAATAACATCCCTTTATACCTTCTACAAGCAATGCACCGTATCCTTGTATCGCATATGCCCCTGCTTTACCAAATGGTTCTCCGGTATTAATATATGCCTCAATTTTTTCTGCTGTCAATGCTGAAAACCTGACCATTGTCATCTCATACCCTTTTTTCAGCATTCCATTTGCGGCATCAATGAGTGCAAGCCCTGTTATAACGCAATGTTCGCGTCCGCTCAGGCGTTCAAGCATTTTTTTAGCGTCATTACTGTCATTTGGTTTCCCAAAAATATTACCTTCGCAGACCACAATGGTGTCAGCACCAAGCACCAGACCTTTGTCCACCTTTTCTGCAACATCCTGAGCTTTTATGCATGCAAGATATTCCGCCATTCCCTCAGGCGTTCCTGAATACTCAATATGTTCCTCATCGACCTCAGACGGCATTACCGTAAAAGGTATACCGGCCTGAATCAATAATTCTCTTCTCCTTGGTGAAGAAGATGCAAGTATGATTGCATCCATCAAACAAACCCACCTTTTCAATTTTTAATGGGGGCAAGCCCCCATACCCCCTCGCTGCGGGCAAAATGAATTCGCCCTGCGCTACACTTCGTGTGCCACGCTTTAACGTGGCGTTTGAACAACGACGGCTGGTCGATGACTTCGTCATCTGCTCGCCCATGCATCCTGTGTGGGAGAATGTGACGTTGTTCAACTGTTCATGCTTTAATACGCAATATTCCCAAAAAGCCGAAAATTAACCTTTTGGGATACAATCATATTATGATTGCCGCCAGAAAGTCATTTCATGACTTTTTTCTGCAAGCCCCTTCGATTAAGCTTGCAGAAAGATGCTGTTGAAATAATGAAGCAGCATCCTGTGGCAATCCTTGATTGTATCTGAAGCCATTTGTAAGTATGCTGTTAATGGCTTCATGCAAGATTCGTTCCGAATCTTGCGCCCAAAAGTTAAAACTTAACTTTTGGGGATACAATCATATTATCACAAAAATATGTAGTTATATAGTCTGATTACCACAAAGATTATTCCCTAAAGCGTAGCAGACGCAAAGGCTTTTGCCATTGAAACTTCGATTGGCTTGACTGCCAGCTTGATTTTCAGCTTTCCGTATTCTCTGCCAATTCTTTTATAAAAGCTTTTCAGATAACTGAAGCTCAGCGGCGAGAGTCCTTCCAGCTTCGTCAGATAACTCCTGCTGTACATGCGGCTGTTACACGCTACAGCTCCCAGTAACAAAAACAGGATGCTTTTTGTCATGATGTTTTTGATTTGTGTTGCATCAGAAGATGTGAAGCAACGGTCCCCTTCCAGAAGGAATTGCAAAAAATTGATAAGGCGGTTGGTATTACACTCTGCCGAGCTCTCTGATCCCTGTTTTGAAAAAATGGTATGATGGCCGTTATTACGATCAACAGCTGCATCCTGAAGATCATCCAAAAACTGCAGCAATACGCCAAACCCAAACATAAAGCCGCTTTCCTCTGCAGAGAGACGGCCCTTTACAAGGCAGGCATCGGCATATACCGAAGCTCCTCCCTTCTCAATACTGATCTGCAGAATATCCGAACTGCTTTGCATTCCTTTTTTCCCATGCTGCAAAATACTTTTACTCTGAGCCGTATGAATACCCAGCAGGCTTTCATATACCATCGGATATTCATTGCGGGCATATTGCTGTTCAATGATGTGAACCAAACTGAAAAGCTTGCTTTCATAGGAAGACCCCGGCTCCAGCAGCTCACCGGCGAGTCTTCTTTCAAATCTGTTGTTGACCTGCAGTTTCTTTCTATCTGAAACAGATGGGGCGTCAAGATAATTGTCCGTGTACGGATAGAGCATACTGTATGCAAATATGGCAGGCGTTGCCTCAATCCGCTGCCCCGTCAGCTTTTGTATACAGTTCATAATCCATACATTTCTAAGGGCCTGCATGATATCATCTGTTTTAAAGCCTTCATCAAACTCCCGTGCTTGTGTAATAAAAGCAGAAGTCGTTTCACAAAAGCCACCGTTTAGCAGAAAATCCATACTTCCATTGTCAAGGCCGATAATGTTAAAACCGCAGTTAAAAAGCAGCTTTTTCAGAGAAGTACCCCATCTGGATTGGCACTCATCATGATTGTCTGAAAATCCTTTGACAAGAAGAATGATTTCATCTGTATACGAATCCATCCTTCTGTCTTTTTCATGACGCTGCATATCGCTGAATTGTTCCCAGCCTGACGGAAACGTATCCGGTGTGTTTTCCCATAATTCTATATATTGATTCTTCAGAGTATTCATCCTTTACCTGTTTCTGCCTTTGATCACAATGAATCCGCCGATACCGATCAATAGCACGGGCACCAGAAATTTGAGCTGAAACAGCCAGGGTGCAAATTGCTTGCCAAGAAACAGAATACCCAGTCCGACAAGAATCGCTCCCAGAACCACTCTGTTTTTCTCTGTGTTGTATTTAGGCGGACGGCTCCAGCTGTCATCCTGATGGATAAAATCACTCTCAAAGCTTGACGTGCTGCCGGTTTCCTCTGCATTTCCCGTATATGTGGAGTTGTCTCCAGCTCTTTTATACGTGTCGTAATTCGTTTTTGAGTTACTGCTCCACTGGCTGTTGTCCTGTTCAAATCCTTTATCCTCAGGCATAACTAATGCAGCAATAAAGTAAATAAACACACCCGGACCTGCCAATGCGGTTATCACACTAATGATCCTTACCAGTGTAGGATCGATCTGCAAGTATTCGGCTAAACCGCCGCATACTCCCAATATGACCTTGCTTCTTTTTGAACGATGCAATCTATTCATTTTTCATTACTCCTTATTCTTAAGTTAAAATGTTTTACATAGAAATATACGAGATTATCGGTACAATGTCTAATCATTCTGAGTAAAAAATCTCAAGAGGAGGACATGGTCCCCCTCTTAATAAAAAATGTTCGTAGATCGCAATGATTGTTTCGCTGACTTATGCCTGCGCAGAAGCATCATCAACAACTTCCAGCTTTCCGGTTTCTTTCCCCACCGTCACACCCAGCACACTGATATTGACCGCTGCAACCTCCATACCAGTCATTCCTTCCACTGCATCCCTGACTCTTTTTTGCATATCACGGGCAACCTCATGAATTTTACAGCCGTATTGCATTACTACAGCCATATCGATCATAACAAGATTTTCTTTCAGTTCGACCTTTATTCCTTTGCCAGGTGATTTTCTGCCGAGCATGCCTGCGATACCATCAACAAATCCGCCGCTCATGGAAGAAAGATTTTCGTTTTCCGATGCGGCAATCCCCGCAATTGTTGCAATGACTTCCTCAGAAATCTTGATTTTGTCTTCTCTGACTATTTCTTTCACCATTTCGTTCATTACATTACCTCCTCTATGCTTATTTTACTTTGCTTACCAACATGTTCAATATTTCTAGAAATCCGCTGATTTAGGTGTTCTTGGGAATGGAATGACATCTCTGATATTAGCCATTCCGCTCAGATACATGACTGCTCTTTCAAAGCCCAGTCCAAATCCCGCATGTTTTGTGCCGCCGTATTTCCGCAGATCCATATACCATTTGTACTCTTCCTGTGGCAGGCATAATTCATCCATACGTTTTGCAAGCAAGTCATATCGTTCTTCTCTTTGAGAACCTCCTATGATCTCACCAACCCCAGGTACAAGAAGATCCATAGCCGCCACGGTCTTACCGTCATCGTTGAGTCTCATATAAAATGCTTTGATATCTTTGGGATAATCTGTAACAAAGACCGGCCTTTTGAAAACCTTTTCTGTCAGATACCGTTCGTGCTCAGTCTGCAGATCGCTGCCCCACTTCACCGGATAATCGAAGCTGGCGTTTTCCTTTTCTAACAGTTCAATTGCCTCAGTGTACGTAATATGCCCAAAGTCGGAATTTACTACATTATTCAGTCTGTCCAACAGCGTATTGTCAACAAAACTATTGAAGAACTCCAGTTCCTCAGGAACATTTTCAAAGCAGTAATGGATTAAATATTTTATCATTTCTTCCGCCAGAGCCATATCATCCCGAAGGTCTGCAAATGCTATTTCCGGTTCAATCATCCAAAACTCGGAAGCATGCCTTGCCGTATTGGAATTTTCTGCCCGGAAGGTGGGGCCAAAGGTATAAATCTTGCCAAATGCCATACAGTAGGTTTCACCTGAAAGCTGTCCGCTCACTGTAAGACTGGTTTGCCTTCCGAAGAAGTCCTCTTCATAATCAATATTTCCTTTTTCATCCCGTGGCAGATTGTCCGGATCCAGTGTTGTTACTCTGAACATTTCACCGGCACCCTCACAGTCACTACCTGTAATAATAGGGGTGTGCACATAAACAAAACCCTTCTCCTGGAAAAAGCGATGAACTGCATATGCTGCTGCACTTCTTAATCTGAAAACAGCTGAGAAGGTATTGGTTCTGGGGCGCAGATGCGCTATAGTACGGAGAAATTCAAAGGAATGCCTCTTTTTCTGCAGTGGGTAATCCTGCGAACATAGGCCTTCTATTTCAATCGCTGCCGCATGCAGCTCAAAAGGCTGTTTTGCGCCGGGAGTTGCCGTTAACTCACCGCTGACCCTTATGGAAGATCCCTGCGGGAGCTTTGCTACCTCCTTAAAATTAGCCAGAACACTTTCATCAAAAACAATCTGCAGATTTTTGAAAAAAGACCCATCATTCAGTTCAATAAAACCAAAGGTCTTTGAATCCCTTATTGTTCTTACCCAGCCGGCCACCTCGATCTGCTTTCCGAAATACACGTCACACTCTCTGTATAATTGTTTAATGCTTATCATCGCGTAAATTTTCCTCCCTTGCAGTATATAAATGTATTTCTCATAAATTCATAAATAGATTATATCACGATAAACCTATTATCACCATTCATTTTAAACAAAACGCATATGCCTGCTTTTTTGGATTGTTAATAACTATTGAATAAAGTATAATAATATAACGGTGCCAATATGGTTCCGCATTGACGAAAGATTGGATTACTGCATGAAAATATTACTTTTATCAGATCGTGAAGAACCTTATATATGGGATTATTTTGACCGTGAGCGATTCAAGGATATTGAGCTTGTTCTGTCCTGCGGTGACTTAAAGGCTGAATATCTGTCTTTTATCGTGACGATGATCAAGGCTCCCTTAATATATGTACCCGGCAACCACAATAAAAATTATCTGAGGCACCCACCGGAAGGCTGCATATCCGCAGACGGCACCCTTGTGAACTATAATGGAATTCGGATCGTTGGACTGGGTGGCAGTATGAATTACAGCAATCAGGAATTCCAATATACCGAAGAGCAAATGAGAAAAAGAATCAAAAAGCTCAGACGAACTATCAAAAAAAATAACGGTTTTGATATCCTGCTTACCCATGCTCCTGCTCTAGGCTTGGGCGACGGAGACGATCATGCTCACCGCGGTTTTTTAAGTTTTATCGAAATGCTGGACACGTACTCACCGAGGTATTTTTTTCACGGTCATCAGCATCTGAATTATAAAATGCAGGATCGCATACGTCAGTATAACAATACCACAATTGTGAACGCATTCGGTTATTATATTATTGATTGCAAATTTTAACACGGATTGAACAACATCCGAGTCCAATTAAGGGCTTTATTCAATAATGTCTACAAACCAGTCCATTCCGATGATCTGTTCTCTCGTTGCAATCTGATCCTGGCTGATCCTCAGCAAACCATCCTGACTGTATATTGGCCCCGTAAACGGATGAAACGCACCATTTACAATCATGTTTCTGAGAAAATTCAGCAGCTTCTGTGTTTCTCGCGGAACCAGCCTTTTCGAATAGAAAAAGTCCACAATACCGGAATCCATTCCCCACCAGAAATTAATAACCTTCTGCTCTGATCCGAAGATTCTCCAGCTTTTTATCAGATTTCTGAGCATTTTCTCGTAAAAAATTCCCCAGTTCCAAACAGGTGCTGCGATATATTCATTTGTGGAACCATTACCATCAAAGCCGCTCAAAACAGAGTAAACGCCGTATTCTCGCGAGAATTCGCGATTGGAAAGCGTATCATGGTGGGATATGATATCAGCCCCTTGACTAATAAGCTTTTTACTAGCTGCTTCTGCGCCCTCTGTATTATCCCAGTGCTCCAGCCATTCCACCCTCACCTTGACATTCGGATTCACCATCCTGGCGCCGAGTGCAAACGAATTAATCCCGTTTATAACTCCAGGAATCGGATGTGTGCCAACATATCCAACTATATTGGATTTTGTCACTGCACCTGCCACAATACCGGCCAAAAATCTGGGTTCGTAAATTCTGCCGAAATAGGTATTCACATGCTTGAAGGAATGGGTTTCCGAGCAATTTAAAAACTTTGTTTCCGGATACTCCAGTGCTGCTTTTAGAGTAGCATTAATAAAAGCAGGGCTCGTAACAAATACAACATCATTTCCTTCCTCCGCCAGCTGCTTCATTGAATCATAGGCTTCCAGACTCTCCGGCACATTGTCCACATAAGATGTACTGATCGCATCACCGAACACATTATTCACATGGTTTCTCCCCATTTCCTGTGAAAAGGTCCAGCTTGAGCTATTAGCATCCTTGGCATACACAAAGGCCACCTTAAGGGTTTTCTTTGGCTTAACCATTGTAGTTAATGCTGTAATAATACTTTCACTGTTATCAACCGGTACAGTCTGTATGTCCGGGGACTTGTTGCCAGATATTTGTTCCAGCTCCATCACAAAGCCGCTTAATCTCGTCCTTAACAATGTTTCGTCAATGCTGGTAGGCATCCCGTATACGGTAATGTACTCCAGAAAGGCATCTCCGGTGGTGATCGGCAGCTTCTGACCTCCAAGCTCATGATAGATCTTTCTGAAGGGCATATAAATGGAGTTGGTGAAGTACCTGTACTTGTCCATGCCTGCCAGCTTGAAATCCGGAACAAACCCTTCCAGATAACCATATAGCCTGCTAAAGGAATTTCTTTTTGTAAACCATATCAGATTGATATTCGTTTTTTTGTAAAAATCTAAAAATTCATAGTATATGGAAATGTTGATATCATTTTCGTCCCTCTTGGGTACAAGTCTGGAAACCTGCCCCTGAATGGAATACGCATCATAATACTTCAGCACGCTGACCCGCTTATTCCCCTCAACGACATAAAACCAGTTCAAATACTCATAAACCTTAATCGGATCACGGATACCTTCATTAATATGCGCATCACAAAGTATGGACCACTTCTGTGCGAATTCGCTTTTTGACTTAAGCAAAGGCATGAAGTTGGCTGCAAATGACCTGCTTCTCGCATAGGTATATGTGCCGACGATCTTTTTGAGAGGCAGTTCGATGATACCAAGATCCAGTTCATATATGATCTCGATATTTTTCAGAACACCTTCAAGAAATGGCAAATATCCCGACTGTCCATTGGATATGTTCCTTGAGTATTCTTTGATCCCCAGTTTTCGAGCAGCCAGATAGTTGCTCTCGTTCCCCTTCATGTCCAAAAAAATCACCTCATTCAAATATTACACAGGTCTGTCCATACCTCTGAATCTGTTGACAATATTTTTTAGTATACTCATACGTTCAAAATAGCCTGTATTATAGGTTACTTCCTTTTCCCTTGGAACGGAAATAATGCCAAGTGAGTTATATCCTCCCGGGAAGCAGCGATATTCAACCGTTCTCTCGTTACCATCCCATCCGATTACATGGATCCATGTAAACGTGGGATATTCACGCAGAGCTTCGGTTACACCCTCTTCTGTCTGTATATCATTGTTATTGATACTAAGTATAATGTCCCCGCGCTTTAAACCCATCCTCTGTGCATGACTGTCGGGCAGGACGTCCATTATCCTCAATCCCCTTCTGACAGCACTGTATAAAGACTTCCCCCTGTTTTCCGAGAATATGGAGTAAAAATGGATTCCTTCACGAGCAAGTACACAAAACAAAATTCCAACGTACTGAACCCATTGTATATACACTGAAAGAACTGCAAATACCAGCAGCACGATACTGTATATAAAGTACATTGCCGCGCTTTGGGCACTTTTCTTCTCCGGATGCATTGTTATGGCAATGTCAGAGTAGCACAGCACTGCTACCAGACAGTCCAGTCCCAGCGCGTAAGCCCCTCCCTTCATAACAGGTGCTCCGAAAAGAAACGGCCATCCTGCAGACAGTTCGAAAGATATTCCACCCGACTGAATGATATAAGTAAAAAATACAATGGGAATCATCCAGAATTTGCGGATAAGAAATGCACCTGTAATCTCATTCTTCTGACGTAAAAACACAGGAACACAGGCACTTTTCCTGCTCAAATAGATCAGTATACTCTCTACTACCTGGAGAATGGCAACCAAGCCCAAAAGAGAAGGAATACTGACGTCAGGGTAACCGAAAATCAGACTTATTGCTGCCAGGATACCAGCCGCATAAGAAATGCATACGTATCTCATATCAAATAGCATCAAAAAGCACATGATATAAAAAAGGTACCGAACCGCATCCTCTTCCAGGATAATTCCACCGGTAACGGCAATCAAGCCTGCAGCAAAGCCCGCTATCAGGCCCGTGAGAATAATCTGTTCCGTAATTTCTTTCAGGCTTTTTGCGGGCTTTCCATAGATATCACTTTGCAGGTCTGAATACTTCTGGTATTGGGTCCTGATATATAAAATCACCAGAATGTATAAAAATATAAAGAAATAGTTTACGAAAAATGCATTCAGCATTTCTCCAGCTATTACTCCAGCCATTTGCAGCAGTGACAATAAAATCACCTCAATTATTTATATATAATGCAAAAAGTATATAGGATAGTGAGCTTTTTGCATTATATTACCTTAAGGAATTTTGCAGAAATATCATTCTACCTCTGTATCAAATTATTTCTGCAACTTAATTAGTGCAGCATCCAGGCGTTTACCAATTTCCACAAGAAAGTCGGCGGTATTCACAACCTTTTTGTTATCAATATCGGATAACGTCGCCAGATCCTTTGTCATTACACCATCTTCGATTGTCTTAATAGATGCGGCCTCAAGAGCGTCAGCGAAATTCATCAACCTGATATTCCCATCGAGTTCGCCTCTCTTTTTAAGGGCTCCTGTCCATGCAAAGAGTGTAGCCATAGCATTGGTAGAGGTCTCCTCACCTTTGAGATGCTTGTAATAATGCCTTGTTACCGTTCCATGGGCTGCCTCATATTCATAGTGGCCTTCCGGCGATACCAGTACGGAGGTCATCATAGCCAGACTTCCGAATGCTGTTGCAACCATATCCGACATGACATCACCGTCATAGTTTTTGCACGCCCATACCATTCCGCCCTCAGATCGTATGATTCTCGCCACTGCATCATCAATAAGGGTATAAAAGTATTCTATCCCGGCAGCACTGAATTTGTCAGCATACTCTGCGTCATAGATCTCCTGGAATATGTCCTTAAAAGTATGGTCATAAATCTTGGATATCGTATCCTTTGTTGCAAACCAAAGATCCTGCTTTACATCCAGTGCAAAATTGAAGCAGGCTCTGGCAAAGCTCTGAATGGATTCGTCAACATTATGCATACCCATAATCACACCGGGGCCTTTAAATTCAAAAATCGTTTCTGTAGATGCTGTTCCGCCCTTCCCTTTAAAAACCAGCTCAGCAGTACCGGCATCCTCTACACGATATTCCACATTTCTGTAAACATCACCATATGCATGCCTGGCAATCGTTATTGGTTTTTTCCATGAACTTACCATGGGTTTTATACTATCAACCAGAATCGGCGCTCTGAATACAGTGCCATCCAAAATGGCCCTGATGGTTCCATTCGGGCTTTTCCACATCTGTTTCAGATTATATTCCTCCATCCTCTGGGCATTTGGCGTTATAGTAGCGCATTTTACTGCAACTCCGTACTTTTTTGTAGCAAGAGCCGCATCAACTGTGATCTGGTCATCCGTTTCGTCCCTTTTCTTCAAACCCAGATCATAGTACTCTGTATTTAGCTCAATATAAGGCTCAAGTAATATTTCCTTAATCAGCTTCCAGATGATCCTGGTCATTTCATCCCCGTCCATCTCGACAAGAGGTGTATTCATTTTTATTTTATCTATCATGATCCATTGCTCCTTAACCATTAAAAACACTTATTTGCCGCAGCATTTTTTATACTTTTTACCGCTTCCACACGGACAGGGATCGTTTCTGCCAATTTTATTGCTTACCGCCATCTTTGACTGTCTGAACTGCTTTGTGATCTCATCACGTCTTTCCCTGGTCAGAACCCCATCCCACTGTTCCAAATTATACAACCAATCCGCTTTCGCTTCATGCATATTCCAATAAAGCTTCTCATAATCAATTTCAGCTGCAAGTACCGAATCCGCCGTTAATGAATCCATGTCCAGCTCAGCAGTCAGGCTGGTATTGATTCCGTCGAGAAATCCTGCAAATACAACAGGCTCCATATGAAACTTTGCAGCCAAATCTTCCAGCGTACCTTCGAGCCTATTCATGTGGTTTTCCAGTATGTATTTGTAATTCTCCTTTTCTTGCTCCAAATAACCATTCCAGAAGGCTTCCTGCTCAGCCTGCCCTCTTTCAATCTCCGCCATATCCTTCCACTGTTCGTACAATCCCATTTACCATACTCCTTTGTTCTATGATTAATGAACATATTATACCATGAATTCTATAAAAACAATACACCGGATGAAGTAGGCTGAAAACAGCTGCAATTAGGGCGATTCGGCATAAATAGGAGTTTTTAGGCGTGGCGCACGAAGTGTAGCGTAGGGCGAATTCATTTCGCCCGCAGCGAGGGGGTATGGGGGTTTGCCCCATTGGAAATTGAAATAATGAAATGTCCTTCAAAACTCCCTAAAAAAATGGTACAATATCTGAGAAGTGTGGACAATAATGGCAGGGGGGAGTTTCTTGAAGGAGATCATAACCATGTGGAAATACGGAATAATGGTGGCTCTTACGGTATTATGCGCTGGTATCTACATGCTGCTTTTACTGCCAACCAAATCAATACCCATTATACCGGGTATCACTGAGATAAGACCTGCAATGCTTTTCCCGGTTATTTTCGGCCTGCTTTTTGGACCCGCAGGAGCTTGGGGCTCGGCGATTGGAAATTTGGGAGGCGATTTTTTCGGCACATTCTCAGCGGGCTCAATTTTTGGTTTTATTGGAAACTTTCTTTACGCATATATACCCTATAAGCTTTGGTATCATATAAAACAAAGACCGGGAGAGGACAAAGCTCCAACAATCAATTCCCCGAGGAAGCTGGCACAGTTTGGTATTATCAGTTTTATCGCCAGCACCTCCTGTGCGGTTGTCATTGCCTGGGGACTGGATGTGCTGAAGTTGTCAAGCTTTACTGCCCTGTCTACCATTATTTTATTGAATAACGTTGTAATCACTTTGCTGCTCGGTCCAATCGTACTTCCGCTGGCTTATTCCATTGTCAAAAAAAACAACCTCCTTTGGACCGATGTGATGCACCCGAAAGATATCAGCAAACCTGCCTCGGATAAATTGTACCCGCTAATGATTGTGACGGGATCAATTGGAGGACTTGGTTCCGGACTGATAGCCGGCTGTTTGCTGGCAGGACAATCCATTCTCGGTCAGCAGCTTCCTGCCAGCGGCGTAGGAAATCCAATTACAGCATTCATAGTGCTGCCATTTATTACGGCCTTATTTTATGGCTCCTTCAATTCATGATTTTCTGCTGTTTGTTTATAATATAGCAGAATCAAATCATCAAGCTCTTCACTTTTTTCCTGGACAATGTCACTGCTCACATTCTCATTCTCCATCAGAAGATGAAGTTCATCCCTCAATTCATTGATAGCATGACAATAATATCCGCAACTGCCGCTTTTCAAGGCTATCCACCTCCCGGTACAAAGAAAGCTGCCTATCACTTGTTTACTTACTCCGATTGCCACTTAACATAAAACTATGTTCAACTGGGTTGTACGATAATGCTGGGAAAGGCCTGAAATACAAAAAACTGCTTATTTAAAATCACAACTCCTTAGATTTGGCATCCGGTATTTAAATTACGAATAATATATTAACTATTATATTACAAGTTTTTGTTCCATTCAACATAATTTCCCCACTATTTCCCTTTTTCTCCATATCTTTAAGAAATAAATTTACAAAAAATATTGCTCATGGAATTCTCAGCAATTATAATAAAAAAATGCAAATAAAAAATCAGTTAGGGGGCGATTTATGGACAATATTTCTGTTTGCTTTGATAGGGGGGTTCCTCAGATAAGCTGTACCGGCTGCGGAAGCTGCAGCAGTGTTATGGGCAGGAGCTTATGCAAAGTAACTGACAGGGGCTGCTGTTACTACTTTCCGGAATTCACCCTGGTAGATATACAAAGAATGGCGGTTATGGAGAACGGGCTCAAAGCTCTAAATATCATTTTGTCAAACCCGGATACCATCATACATAATTATAGTATCCATGCAAAGGGAGCCTTTGATAAGGAAGCCTATGATCAATACATCGAGTCGGGAAATCTCATTGACTCGGGCAGCATCAAGGATCACACCATATTTTTTAAAACATGCCCATTTGTAATACCCGGTTCAGGCTGCAAGCTATCGCCACGATTCAGAACGCTTGTGTGCAACATGTTTATTTGCTCTGAAATACTCGAACAGCCCGATCTTCAGAAAACTGTAAAAGCCTACCTGGATGAACGTTCAAGGTATGCCCGCTGGGAATACCAAGAAAACCTTAATCTGCAGCATATCCTTACTGAAAACAGGCTGAATCTGGTATCCGATTTTGTTGCTTGTGTTAAATTATTATCGGAGCTCAGTCTTGAACTCTATGAATTTCCAGTGTTCGAAGACATGTCATATACTCCCGATTTATCGGCATAGTTGTACGCTTCGCCCATAACAATTTCCACACGGTGATAATCGCCATCCTCCGAAAGGCTGATGAAGCCTTCCGGATGCGGTTTCCCGTCAATAGCCATATAAGCCACACCACTGCATACACGGTCTGGATTTTTAACTTCGATATGATAACTGGTCTTTCCGAAGCGGTATATTATCTCAAACTTATCCCAACTGTGAGGTATGCACGGTTCAATGTAAAGCTTGTCACCTTTCTTTTTAAAACCGGCTATGTTTTCAATCCCAACCTTGTAAAGCCATCCTGCTGCTCCCGTATACCATGTCCAGCCCGCACGGCCTATATGGGGGTATTCACCATATACATCGGCCGCAATTGCATAGGGTTCACCTTTGTACCTGGAATATTCGATCGGTGTTCTGGTGTGATTGATCGGATTGAGCATATGAAATATTTCACTAGCCGTGTCTCCCATACCGAGTTTGGTAAAGGCAAGCACGACCCATGTTGCAGCATGGGTATACTGTCCTCCGTTTTCCCGCACACCAGGAACATACCCTTTTATATAACCGGGTGAAAGATCTCCCTTATCAAATGGCGGTGTCAGCAGCTTGATAATTCCCTCATTTCTGTCTACCAGATATTTTAACACTGCATCCATCGCTTCCTGCATACGCTGTGGTTTTGCAGCTTCTGAAATAACGGACCATGATTGTGAAATAGAGTCAATTCTGCATTCGGAATTCTGCGCGGAGCCCAGTGGTGTTCCATCGTCAAAATATGCCCGCCTGTACCAGCTTCCGTCCCAAGCTTCCTGTTCTATGTTCTCGCGTAATTTTTCCGCCGCATCCAGGTATCTTTCTTCTCTTTGCACATCATTCATTCGCTTGCATACAGGTGCAAATTTATTCAATATGCATATCAGGAACCATCCAAGCCAAACACTTTCACCCCTGCCCTTGTTGCCGACCGTATTCATACCATCATTCCAATCCCCACTTCCCATAAGGGGCAGCCCATGAGGTCCTGTTTCCAATGACCGGTCAATTGCCAATGTACAGTGCTCATACACGCTGGCGGATAAACTGGAGCGTACAGGTTCTTCGTACTTTTCATCCTCATTTACTTCAAGCAGGCTTCCTTCCAGAAAAGGCACCTGTTCCTTCATTACTCCGTAATCCTCTGTTTTCTCCAGATAGTCTGCGGCAACAAATGCCAGCCAGAGCAGATCATCCGAATATCTTGTCCGAATACCCTTACCATTCTCAGCATGCCACCAGTGCTGCACATCTCCCTCCTTGTACTGTCTGGAAGCATGCAGCAATATCTGGCTTCTGGTCAGTTCCGGGCATGTGTTGATAATTGCCATACTATCCTGCAGCTGATCCCTGAAACCGAAAGCACCTCCTGCCTGGTAGTACGCAGATCTGGCCCATAACCTGCAGGCGATGGTTTGATACATGAGCCAGCCATTGATCATAACATCCAGAGAATCATCCGGTGTGTGTATCTGAATGGCCTCCAACTCCTCCTTCCAATGCTGCCTCACCTTATCCAGCTCTCTTATTGCTTGTTCAGGGTCAGAAAAACAGGACACAATACCGGATGCTTCTTTTGCTGATTTTGCACTGCCAAACAGAAACACCATAGTAATCTCCTCTTCCGGTTTGACAGAAATTTTAGCACTCATTGCTCCACATGGATCAAGACCGGCTCCGGTAATCCCTGAAAGACTTCCGCTGATCAGGCTGCCGGGTTCTGCAAGGCTTGATTTCAAGCCGAACAATGTAGCCCTGTCACCGGTGACTGTATGTTTGTCAATATTCGTATAAATAAATGCCACCCGTCCCTTGAACTCCTGATTCACCTTATTCTCGATTAGCAGCAACCCGCTGTCATCGTAGCTTGACACAATGTTGGGTGAAGTAATGTCATCATTTACTCCGAGTACAGGTCTGATATAATAGGTTATTGAGAGATTCCGGGCTTTTCCGGTAAGATTTGTAAGTGAGATCAGACAGATTTTAACCGGCTCATCCAAAGCCACAAACAAAGTCAATGACTGCGCAAGCCCAAAACTCTTATGTTCAAAAATACTATACCCGTGCCCATGCCTGACGATATAAGGTTCCTTATCTCCGGCAGGTCTCGGAGTCATACTCCATTGTAAGCAGTTATCCAGATCATTGATGTAGAAAATTTCTCCCGGGATGTCCGTGACGGGATCATTATACCAGGGGGTTAGCTTATACTCACGGCTGTTTTCAGCCCATGTGTAACCTCCTCCGCTTTCAGTAACCAGAAAACCAAAGTTTCTTCCTGCAATAATGTTAGACCATGGCATTGGGGTATGCTGATCCTTCGTGATCCGAATGACATACTCCCTTCCATCCTCTGAGAAACCGCCTATCCCGTTATAGAATGCAAGCTTTCTTTCCGTTCTTTCCTGATGAACAGCGACTGTATCAACACCTTCTAAATTATTGCATGCAGTCGCAGGCAGCAATGCTTTAGCTTCTCTCCTGGCAGCCTTCACATCATTTTTTAACAGCTCGATACTTTCTGCTACCACCAGTTTTGCAACTGTGTAGAATAATGCAATCTGCTCAGGTTCCATAACAGCTGTATTTCTGATAAAAACTCCACCATTTTTATCAGACAATTCTCTTGCATGGCTAGCAGCTACGGCATTTCTAACCTGATCATTCAATGGCTGCGAGTAACCCTCCTTTTTATTAATCAAAAAGACAAGATCAGTAATAAGCCCCTTTACCCTCCAAAACTCGTGACCCTTCAGTGCCCAGAAAACTTTATCCATATCCTCATTATCATTGATTTCCACCAAAATGACTGGCAGATCTCCGGATATACCAAACGGCCATAAATCCGACTGTGATCCGACATTCTCATGAATATATCCGGCATATTTTCGTTTAAGAGGATTCGTATAGAGTATTAAAGGTACAAGCTCAAGATAAAATTCAGCTTCCCGGGCATCAAGTCCCAGATACCTGGCCTCTACCTGACTTCTTGTCCAAGATAGCTCAAAGGCTCTTTCAGAGGTTTTAAAATCATGATATTTCTCTGCCAACTCCAGAGCGCTTTTTCTTGTGTGCGCTACAGCTGTTGTAAATACTGTTCTGACTGTTTGTCCCGGCTCTATTCTGACACGCCTTCTTAAGCTCATTACAGGATCCAGTACGGATCCTTCGCTGTTGCTGAGAGGCTGGTCGGGTTCAAGCCCCTGAGGGTTCGATAAGTCGCGGTTTCTTCCGATAAACTGCATTCGATCAGTTTCATATTGTACATCTCCAATTGCGGCATTTCCCTCTACACCCATTGTATGAAGCAGCCACGGCGATTTCTGGCCAGCCTTTCTCCGCCTTCTTGATGCAAGCAGACACTCCTGCTCCATTACGAACTCCGTATTTACAAACAATTTGCTGAATGCAGGATGCGCCGCATCTTCCTGTGCAGGTGACAATACAACCTCAAGATAGCTTGTTATTTCAACGACCCTTACATGCTGGCTATGATTGGTAATAGAAACTCTTCGCACCTCGGCATTGTCTTCCGGAGAAACCGTAACTTCTGTATACGTCTCAAGACTGCCATCTCTTCTTGAAAATTCCGCTTTATCAGGTGAAAACACCACCTTATACTTCTCGGGCTCTGCTCTCAAAGGATCATAGGTTGCAGACCAGGCCGTATTGGAGTTTATATTCTGTATGAATATATAAGATCCATAATTTTCAAAGGTATCTCCGGACCACCTTGTTATCGCCATATCTTCATTTCTGCTATACCCAGACCCCCCATCCGTTATCATCACTGAGTAGCTTCCGTTGGAAAGAATATGTGCATTGGGAGGAAGCCTATCCGGCAATCCAAAGGTTCTGACCGCTTCACCATTTCCATAGTCTGTCTTCTTATAGCTAACAGGACATTCATCCCTATATTCTTTTGCATAGAGCACTTTTTCCGGACTTCTTTCCTGCAGCAGCAGTTCGGCAGATTTAATAATCGGATTAGCATGAAAACGTTCCTGCAATATATTTGAATTGAAAAAATTGTTCAGTGCGGCCAGACTCATACCCTGATGATGTGCCATAAAGCTTTTGACAATTTGGTATTGCACATTTCTGTCAAGTCTTGAAGGTGTAAAATCGATAGCTTCATAAAAGCCCCAGGGGCCATCCATACCCATCCTTGCCAATTCTTTCAGATTGTCGGCTACCGGACCGGGTTCAATGCCTATGGCCAGTATAGAGGCATAAGGTGCCGTTACCATGTCATTGGCAAGTCCTCTCTTGAGTCCCAGTTCCGGTACGCCAAATGCTTTGTATTGATAGTTCAGGTTAAAATCAAAGGCACTGTATCCGGATTCTGAAATTCCCCAGGGTATATGACGCTGCTTGCCATACTTCCGCTGTACCTTGACTACAAATGAATAGGTTTCATCAAAAATTGAATTTTCATAATTTCGCATGATTAGAAGAGGCATCAGGTATTCAAACATGGTACCCGTCCATGAAACCAGACCTTTACCTCCATCTGCTGCAGTCAGCTTCCTCCCGAGGCGGTTCCAGTGCTTACGGTCTACCTCCCCCCGGGCTATAGCTATATAGCTTGCCTGTCTGGCTTCAGATGCCAGCAGATCATAATAGGATTTTCCCTGATGCCCATCCTCAACATTGAAACCGATGGCAAATAATAATCGTTTGTGATCAAACAAAGGACTAAATTCAGTCATATTAATAAATTCCGTAAATTTTTCAATCAACTCTGCATATTTACCTTTACAGGTGTCTATATTGTCAACAGCTTGCTTAAGCAGGCCAATAAGACGCTCAGCCTCCTCCTGTTTCTCCATATTTTTACCCTTGTTCATGAATTCCATTAAACGTTGGATGGCCAATTCATATCGAGCAGCCAGCTCATCCGGTGCAGCCGGCCGACAGCAACTCTCCGCCAGGTCCTTATCCAGCTCTTCTGCAACACGATACAGCTCCGGCTGCAACATAACAGGATAAAACCATTCCAACTCTTGCAATGATTTCCGGATCATATGCGACAGCTTCAATCCCCAAATATTTTTATTATCTTCTTTAGGTATACGGCTGTCTGAGGTACTATTCAGAGATCGGAGCCAACGGTCAAGTTCGTGAAGCAATGCAGCCCATTTTTTGATATCCATTACATCAGAGGACTCCAACTCCTCAAACATACGGCAAATGCCCTTATCCATTTCATTGCCAGTCTCCTCACACACCAGTGCACATGTATCCTTAAGTCCCAGAACCATTACAGGCCGGGGCACCGGCTTGTGCAAATATTCCTCAAGACCTTTGCTTACAACCATCATGCAGCCTACTAAATTACCGCTGTCTACTGTTGATACATATAATGGCTTGAGTGTTTCAAGGGTAATGGTATGATACCAGTTGTATAAATGCCCTCTCCATTTCTCAAGCTTATCAAGTGTATGGAGTATCTTTTCGAATCGTTCTCCCATTTCCAGCATTCCGATGTATCCAAGGTCACATGCAGACTGTATGGAAGTCAAAAGCAGTCCGATATTGGTGGGAGATGTCCTATGGACAATACCTATAGGAGGATCTTCCTGGTAGTTATCAGGAGGAAGATAGTTCTCATTCTCCCCTGCAAAATCTTCAAAATAGCTCCATGTTTTTCTGGCAGTTCTCCGCAGCATATCTAAATCACCGGGAGACAGCCGGCTTTGTTGTTTTTCATAAGGCTTACTGATCCAATAAGCAGTCAGTGGTGCAATCAGCCATAGTATTGCCACTGGAATTGCCACAGCAAGCATCTCTCCTGAATCCTGCAAGGCAAGCGGGATTATTGCCAGGGAAGCCGGAATGGTAAACCACATTCTTTGGAAATAGCTTACTGAATTATTTTTTATGCTTGTTTCGATATCGGCAGCAGTCACCCATTCCAGCATATTCCTGTGAGAGAAAAAGACTCTGTATATCGTACGAATAATAGCATCAAGCATTACATATGCCTGATACGGCATAAACATAAAAAGAAGAACGGATTGATAGAATGCGGCTTTGATTCCGGTGATCATGGTTGAATTGTTTCTTCCGGAATCAAATTTTATGCTTCCTGCCAGGAGTGAATTCAACAATCCCATTGTCAAAGGCGAAAACGTGACGAGCAGAACAAAACCCGTCCAGACCAGGTTGTTTCCAGGCAGCAGGCCCATCCCGAAAAAAAACAGCAGCAGTAATGATGGATATAGTAAACTCCTTCTCAAATTATCGATAATTTTCCATTTTGACAAACAGGAAAGCCTTCCTGCCAGCCATGGAAGAAGCTGCCAGTCGCCCCTTACCCACCTGTGCTGCCTTGCTATATAAGAATTGAATCGTGCAGGATAGCCGTCCACCAATTCAATATCACTGACAAGTCCCGCTCGCAGATGACATCCTTCAATCAGGTCGTGGCTCAGAACAGTATTTTCCGGAATCCGTTCATCGAGAACCCTTAGGAAGATATCAATTTCATAAATGCCTTTTCCGGTAAAGATTCCTTCATCAAAAATATCCTGATAGATATCCGATATGGCAGTTGTATATGGATCAATGCCCCCCTGCCCTGCAAAAATTCTGGTGAAAAGAGATTTACCTGCATCCGGTATCCCTACACCTATCCGGGGCTGTAATAGTCCATGCCCCTCTCTGACCAAGCCCGACTCTTCATCAACAACCGCCTTGTTCAGAGGATGTGTAATCGTTCCAATCAGCCTTTTTGCAGCACCCATGGGAAGACTGGTATCTGCGTCAAGGGTAATAATATATTTTATTTGCGGGAGTTGTGAAACATCTCCTGTTATCGTACAGAAGGTCGTGATAGAAGAGCCCCTGAGAAGTCTGTTAAATTCAACAATGGCACCCCTTTTTCGCTCCCAGCCCATCCATCTGTTTTGAGCCTTATTATAAACCCTTTTACGGTGCATATAATAAAACCGGTCCGGTCCGCCGGCCGCATATTTCCGGTTAAGCCGACTAATACCTTGGACTGCCTCCCGAATGATTTCATCATCGGCAGCCTGTACCGCTGAATCCGAGTCTTTAAAATCTCCCACCAGCGCATAAAAAAGATTCTCCTCTCTGTTGGCAAGATAATAAACCTCCAATTGTGAAATCAGTCCCTTTACCCGTGTGGAACCCGTTAGAAGAGTCGGAATAATAACAAAGGTCGCTGATTCAGACGGTACACCCTCCTTAAGCTCCAGCTTCGGCAGTATGGTCGGCCTGAAAACATGGCTCAGTACTGTATGAACCAGTTGAATCGCAAATTCACTGCACGGAATAAAAACAATAAGCCCCGTTATGACGATCCAGACAACAGAGCCTCCGGGAATGTTTGAATCTGCATAATACATAAAAAATGAAACCAAAAAAATTGTGATCATTAAAATAAGCCATGCATATAAAAATCTTGGTTTTTTCACAAGAGCAAAAGAGGGCTTCCACCATTTTGGGGCTGATTTTCCCAGCAAGCTTAATAATGTTTTTCTCCCTTCACCAATAAGATAGTAACCGACATGATCCCGGGGTGGTTTCACATGATCTGAGGCCGTGCACAGAATTACCTTGTCCGCGACATGGATCTCCGATGTTCCATATGCCCTTGCAAGCTTTTCTACCTCATGCCTGTAATGATCCCTCGATTCAAAGTCCATCAGCGGATAGATCCCGCAGGTATCCTTTCTGAGAATCTGTTCCACCTTGCTTAGCGACTCAAAAATATCAGCCCAATCGATATCCGATATCAAACGAAGTCCTGTAATGGAATTTCCTATAGACACCTGCATAGCAGCTTGCTGTTGATGTTCAAAAGCAGTAATTTTCTCCGTTGAGGAATTATCCTCCTTAAGACGGGTATCCAGCAGTGCTGTCACTTTGGAAAGGTTTCTGCCATATTTCCGCATTCTTTGCACCAGATGTTCAGCAAAGGAAGGATCGATCTCATTAACACCTGCCAACGCCTCATGAATTGCACTTTCGATCTGCTGTTCGTCCATTTCCCTGGCAGCAATAGCTGCCGCAAGTTTTTCAGCCCGGTGCCACTCCATACGGGAAGAGTGAATTTCTTCACATGTATTGCGAATACTCTCGATCAACGCAATGCGCAGCATAAGCGGTACCGCCCAGAGTTCTCCCATGGATAACAGCACCTGCGATTGGTAGGCCTTGATAAAACCTGTAATCGTATTCTCATCAATGCTTCCATCCGAATGAGCCACCATCTCAAGTGCAATGGCATAGACTCTCGGATAGCCTTTCAGGTAGCCTCTTTTTAGTACAGGAAGCCTTGAATACTGACCTCTGGACAGATTCCTTCTAATTAGCTTAACCTGCTCCTCAATAATATAAAAATTGTCCAGCAGCCATTCTGCAGCAGGTGCTGTCGGAAAGGATTCTTTAAAATCCGAATTGAGAGCTTTATAAACTTCCAGAATAAAGCCGTAATTATCATTGAGTCTGCGAATGAGCCAATGGAGACTTTTAACCGACTTCCCCACAGGATGGTTTCGTGCTATTTCAATAGCATGCTTCTGCAGCTCTTCCGGTGCCAGCATGTTATCTCTGACTTCAACACCGTTATCATTTTTATTTGAAGCCAGTATTACCAGTAAAAAAGCAATAATGCCTAACAGAATAGCATATGTCGCCACTATTAATAAATCCATTAAAAATTTCACCATTCCATGCCATTTGTATTTGAGAATTTTATTGCATGTACTAGCATACCCCGAATAAATAGGATTCATAATAAGCTCCATATAATCCCATATTACAGCAAGCTTATTCATAATAATTTACAAAAAATTGTGTTTGCTTGCTCTTTTACCATAAATATGGCATGGAAATCAGGTGACTTCTCTGTTAGAATACCAACAAAAGGAGGCGCTCATGATTCATAATTGATGATCGAGCGATACTCCCAAATAAAATAAGCCGAATCTCCAAAAGGAGTACGGGGGACAGAAATTTTTGGGATGAGTCTTTGCATCTCATGGGGTGAATCTCTTTAAGAGTAGGGTTCCTCGACCCAAACCCGTCAGCTAACCCCGGAGGCACAAGGAGGTAAATCAAGTGAAATTCTTTAAGAGGACAGCCGCTTTAGTTGCAGGCGGGCTGTTAACAACCATGCTGTTTGCCAACACAGCCTGGGGTGCGAGCTATAAGGTAGAAAAAAACGATTCACTCTATAAAATCGGTTTGATGTTTCATACATCTGCCAATACAATTATGGCGGATAACAAGCTGCCGAACAGCACCATATATCCAGGCCAGGTACTTTATATTCGTTCAGGCACCTATACGGTAAAAAGCGGAGATACATTATATCTGATAGCTCAAAGGCATGGGATATCCCTTCAAACGCTTAGAAAGCTGAATAACAAATGGGATAATATGATATATCCGGGCCAGAAGCTGGATGTACCGTTAGCCGGCAATTCCACATCCCAGACAGAATCAGCCGGTTCAGGGAAAGCAGTTATTTCCTATACCCAGGATGAACTGAATCTTTTGGCAAGGCTTGTCACCGCAGAAGCAGAGAATCAGCCATACTCCGCTCAGGTCGGAGTTGCCGCTGTAGTGATAAACAGGGTGAAGAGCGATTTGTTCCCGGACACGATCTCGTCTGTTATCTATCAGATAAGTGATGGCTTCTACCAATTCACACCTGTTGAAAACGGCTGGATCAACAGACCAACTACACAGCAGGCGACGAATGCCGCTTTGGATGCCTTAAGCGGCAGCGATCCAAGTAATGGTGCGTTGTATTATTTTGATGACAGTGCCACGAACAAATGGCTTTGGTCCAAGCCTCTGAAAGCAAGAATTGGCAACATGGTATTTGTTTATTAATATAAAGTATCTGCGTATTTGACTTAACGGTTTGTAGCAAACAAAAATACGGTGTTTCATAAAGGTGTTTCATAAAGGGTATTGCACTAGTGTCAGGTGCAATACCTCTTTTTTTGTGTTATGTATATTCTACGTTTTGTATATTTGGGTTGAAATCGAGCAAGCATTATACTATAGTAGAAATGGCAGAGCCCTGATGTCCTGCTTTGTACAGCATGAATGCAAAATGGAGGCAACCATATGGAAAAACTTGTTGAGCGATTTATAAAATATGTGAAGATCAATACTCAATCCAGCACCAAAACCGGCACGCATCCCAGTACCGTTCAGCAGCTTGATCTCGCCCGTATTGTTGCGGCAGATCTGAAGGAAATCGGCCTGACGGATGTTCATATAAGCGAAACCTGTTATGTTACCGCAACCCTACCTTCTAATACGAATCATTCTGTTCCGGTGATTGGCTTCATTGCACATATGGATACAAGCCCTGATATGACGGCAGAGAATGTACATCCCAAGCTGATTAAAAGTTATGATGGAAAAGACATTCTACTGAACAGCGAAAAACAAATTGTCCTGTCTCCTTCCGAATTCCCATCTCTGATGAATTACATAGGACAGGATCTCATCGTCACAGATGGATGTACGCTACTGGGCGCAGATGATAAGGCAGGTGTGGCGGAAATTGTGACGGCTATGGAATATCTTGCAAATCATCCTGAAATAAAGCACGGTAAAATACGCATTTGCTTCACCCCTGATGAGGAAATAGGGGAAGGTACCGATAACTTTGATGTTGCGGGCTTTGGTGCCGACTTCGCATACACGATTGACGGTGATGAGCTTGGTACACTTGAATATGAGAATTTTCATGCCGCATCTGCCAAAGTTACGATAAACGGAATAAACATTCATCCCGGCAGCTCTAAAAACAAAATGAGAAACTCCATATTAATTGGTATGGAATTGAACAATATGCTTCCGGCGGCAGAAACCCCCATGCATACAGAAGGATATGAGGGCTTTTATCATCTCAATGACATTTCGGGGACCGTAGAAAAAACCACATTAAAATATATCCTTCGTGATCACGACCGCAAGAAATTTGATGCTAAGAAAGCCAGGATGGCTGCTATTGTACAATATCTGAACGAGAAATATGGACAGGATACCGTCGAAATGGAATTAAAAGACCAGTATAATAACATGAAGGAAAAAATACTGCCTGTATATCATATTATCGAGCTTGCAGTGAAAGCGTTGGAGCAGGTTGGCGTCACGCCTGTAGTTAAGGCGATCAGAGGAGGTACGGATGGAGCAAGACTAACCTATATGGGACTTCCGACGCCGAATCTTTTCACAGGCGGCGCGAATTTCCACGGCCGGTATGAATATATTTCAGTAAATTCCATGGTAAAAGCAGTCGAAACAATCGTAAAAATCAGCGAGCTTGCTGCAAAAAAGCAGTACGAGTAAACTACTTTGAAGCCGCCATCATTCCCTGAGTAACCGCAGCTGTCTTCATCGGTGAAAGGCGCCCGAGGTCGCAAAGGCGCCCTTCATATATCGGGACAAGTTCATCTATATTATAAAAATCATGGGGAGTAACCAGAGACGGATCCTTCCCGAAATCATGTACGCCGCTCTCCTGAAGCATCGCTGAAACAAACTGTGTGCAAAAATACTTGTTTTTTCTCCGCAGCGGAATGTTCATCATAACGCCTAGCAGGCCAAGTAAATTATATCCATACTTCTTTTTATTGCTGACGAACCGGTCAACAGACTGCTTTAATATCTCATATTGCTCATCACAGACGTCCAGTTTGTATATAGCACAGGTGGTATTGCCAAATGCCTTAAAAACTCCGCTGTCAATATGCTCCACAACAAAGCCGCCAATCAGCGGAAACCACCTGATTTTCCTGCCGAAGCTATAGAACTCGTTAATTTCTGAATCAAGGCAAAGTGATACATGATTATATCTTGCCTTGGTGTATAGACCGATACATCTGGAAAACAATGTACCGGTCGCAGTAAGCACCAAATATATACTCTCCATCCATTGACCCCCGCAATCACAGATGCTCTATTTCTAAGCTCATTATAGTAAAACAATCTGTCTTACGTCAAGTATATACGCAAGCCGGCGGTAACTGTCTGAAAGTTGCACGGATCCTTTCGTATTCAGAGAATCATGTCCGGAAGTTCTCCTATTAAAATGTTTTGTTGTAGACAAACTGATACATTCCTGAACCAAGCTCCAGCGAAACGCCCTCATCCATCTGCTTCAATTCATTGATACCGTCCAGGCCCGCCAATATTCTGCCGCCTTCACGGACATTTTCCATTACGGCGCCAGGCAGCAATACAGATGCATATGTATTTGGCGGTATCGTTATCTGAAGACTCATCTGTGCTGGAGTGATCTCCCATCCGGACTCAATGGTGCCATACATGGACTGGAGAGCCGCTTTTGCATGATTCAGCCCATCTCCTATATGTGGCCTTATCAGAATATGCTTATACCCAGGATTTCTCTGGTCTGTATCCAGGCCTGCCACGATTCTGTACAGCCAGTCGCCGATCGCTCCATAAGCATAATGGTTAAAGGAATTCATATCTCTGCTCCAGAAGGAACCATCCTCTTTGATCCCATCCCAATGCTCCCAGATGGTGGTTGCGCCTTTTGTGATCTGGTAAAGCCACGACGGACAATCTGTTTTCTGTAGAAGCTCATAAGCCAGATCATTATGTCCGAACTTACTGAGCACATGACACAGATACGGTGTACCGACAAAGCCGGTAGTCAAATGGTTCTTGTTCTCATGAACCAGCCTGACAAGCGTATCGATAGTTCTCTTTACATCTTTTTCCTCCACTAGATTGAACGTAAGGGCGAGAACATGAGCGGTTTGCGTCTCTACCGCAAGCCTTCCGTTGGCAGTTACAAACTCTTTTCTAAAATGCTCCAGAATACCTTGGTACAATTCTCCATAGACAGCCACATCCTCATTTCTGCCAAGAAGCTCGGCTGTTTCAGCAAGAATATTTGTGGAACCGGCATAAAAAGCGGTTGCGATAAAATCTCTGGAGGTCGCGCCAACATAGCTGTCGGGTTTTGAATCCAGCCCCAACCAATCCCCGAAGTGGAAACCGGTATTCCACAGATAGGGGTTCTCTCCCTGAGCCCGGATATATTCGACCCACATTTTCATGCTGTCATACTGCTGTTCCAGTATCCTTTTGTCTCCATAGCACAGGTAGAGCGTCCAGGGACAAATGGCTGCCGCATCACCCCAGGCTGAGGATGAATAGCTCTTTTCATCAAGCACATTGGGAACTACAAACGGGACACCCTTTTCCGGAGATTGTTCCGCATGCAAATCACGGAGCCATTTTGTAAAAAAGGGAGCTGTGTTCATGTTAAAGCAGGCTGTGCGGATAAACATCTGTGCATCGCCGGTCCAGCCCAGCCGCTCATCTCTTTGAGGGCAGTCTGTCGGAACATCCAGGAAATTTCCTTTCTGACCCCACAGGATATTATGCTGAAGCTGATTGACCAGCTCATTGGAGCATTCAAAGCGCCCGGTTTCTTCCATATCGGAATGAATCACTCTGCCGGTAAACCGTTCCGGCAATATTTCACCCGGATAACCTTCAATGCATATATATCGGAAGCCCTGAAATGAGAAATGGGGTTCGTAGCATTCAACACCTTTGCCCTTGAGGGTATATGAGATTGTCTGTTTTGCACCTCTCAGGTTTTCTGTATAAAAGTTTCCCTGGCTGTCCAGCACCTCGGCATGTTTCAATGTAACAACCGTCCCAGCCGGGCCCTCTACGCTGAAGCGCACCCATCCCGTCATATTCTGACCAAAATCAAGCACTGTTTCACCGGCCGGCGTTTTTATCATGCCAACAGGTTGAATCTCCTGAATAACCCTAACCGGTACACTTTCCTGCGCAACAAGGATATCTCTGGAATACTGATATAGAGCAACACTCTTCCAACCATTCTGAACATATTCCGGCAAGCTCCAGCCGTCCTTCTCAAGGCGGGCATCATAAGTCTCTCCATGGTATATTTCAGACACCTGTATCGGGCCGGTGGCCGACTTCCATTCGTCATCGGAAATGAGGACCTCTTCTTTGCCATCTTCATATCTGATATGCATCTGAAACAGCAGTGCGAGTGTATCTCCATAAATATCATGCTGCTTTTTCCAGGCAAGATTTCCGCTGTACCAGCCTTTTCCCAGGACTGCACCGATTGCATTGTCACCGGATCTTAGCATGTCGGTCACATCATAGGTTTGATACTGCAGCCGGGTTTTGTAGCTGGTCCAGCCAGGTGTAAAGAGACAGTCCCCTACACGGGAACCGTTCAAATGCAGCTCGTATAACCCAAGAGCCGTTGCATAAATCCTGGCTGTCCTGACGTTTCCCTTCACTTCGAATGTCTTTCGCAGCATGGGACAAGCTTCTTTCGTATCCTCATTTTCAATGGCCGGCCTAATCCACTGTGCCTTCCATTCTTCCTTTCCAAGCAATCCGGTTTCCCAGAACGCCGTATCACTCCAGCCGGAGTCGTTTTCTTTGTTGTCCCGGATTTTAACTCTGAAATAATAACGTGTGCGCGATTTCAATGCCGGCCCGGTATATTCTACATGGATGGATTGCTCCGATTGAATGACACCGGTATCCCACAGAACATCATAAAAAGTATCCTCCACAGATAACTGTATATGATATTCTGTCTGTACGATACCACGCTGATCAGAAATAATCTGCCAGCTTATCCTTGGATGCCGCTCACCGATTCCAACCGGACTCTCTTTGTATTCACATCTCAGCTTCACTATTTTCAGCATTTTCTCTATCCTCCCTTTACCGGAATTTCGTTTATGACTGTAACGCAAAGTCGTTTATCCATATAATCATATTATCAAATTCTGTTTTCTTTTTCTCGGGTGTATATTAAGATATATATGGGGTGATATTCATGCAGGAACGACTTGGGATTCATATAACGGGAACTGATTTTTTCAGTGACGGTGAGAGCATCTATGTGAATAAGGCATTCGAGGAGGCTGAGCCGCATCCGCATTCTCATGATTTTCTGGAAATAGCTTATGTAGCCTCCGGCCGCGGTATTCATCGCATAGGAAACAATGAATATGCGGTATCCAAGGGTGATCTGTTTATCATAAACTACAATGTACTGCATGAATTCAGATCGCTTCCGGGTGATACGGAATCAATGCTGGTTGTCTATAATTGTATCTTCAATCCGGATTTTTTGGACTTCTCATTAGTCAATTGCAAGGATTTTTCGGATATCACCCACCATTTTCTGTTTCGTTCTCTGTTTCCGGAAGAAGTCGGGGACAAATCCGATATTAGGCTTCAAGGCCGTGATAGTAAAGGGATCGAGGAGTTATACGAGAAAATGTTCATTGAATACCATCTGAAGGAACATGGATATATTGAGATGCTGCGTGCTTATGTCATTGAACTGCTGATTACTATTTTCAGAACCTTCCGTAAAAGCAGCATGCTGGAGGAAGGCATCTACAGCCAGCGAAGGCAGGTCATTGAAAAGGTGATACTGTACATGAAAAATAACTATGCTCAGGAACTGAAGCTGGAAGACCTTTCTTTGATGGCCTTCCTGAGCCGGAACTATTTCTGCAAGCTTTTCAGGGATGTCACCAATATGACAGTGACGGAATACGCACAGAAAATACGCATTGAAGAAGCTTGCAGACTACTGGAAGACAGTGACAGAAAAATCGTTGACATCGCTTCATCGATCGGCTACCAGGATATCAAATTTTTCAATCAGGTATTTAAACGAAGGACAGGTATGACCCCGAGCGAATACCGTAAAATCAGATAGTCCGTTATAACACTTCGGTACCCCCCACTTATAGAAGTGGGGGATATTTTTGTTTCCTCGTTACAATTTGAGGCCTTACCTCACAATAATCAGTTCACCGACTTCAAGCCCCTTCACAATCTCAACCTCGGTATCACTCTGTATACCCAGTTCAACATCTCGTTCTTCTCTGATATCATTCTTGAGAACGTTGACAAACCTCCGACCTACAAAGTTGTTGACCACCTGCTTCGGCAATACAATAACATCCTCGTGCTTCTCCAGAGTCAGACTGATAGAAGCCGTGCTTCCCAACGTAACATCCTCCGGCAGATTATCAACCTTCAGCTGAATAGACTTTTTTGTAACCTCATCCGCGTCAGCCGGCATATCCGAAGGGGTCATGACAACCTCGCCTTCATAATTGCTGCCATTGATTGAAACAGTCGCTTTCATACCCAGCCTGAAATCACTGACTTTATTTTCGGAATACCTTAACTGAAGCTTTGTGGGATCGGCTACTCTCACAACGGTCTGATGAGCATTGATGTACTCTCCCAGCTTGATATCGGTAACATAAACGACCTTACCATCGATGGGAGCAACCAGTCTGGTTTGTTCCAGCTCTGTTTTCAGGCTTTCCAGCTTGATCTGATTTGTCTGTAAATCCAATTCTGCCATCTCCAGCTCGGATTTGCTGCCGCCCTCGATTTCATATTTCGTCTTCGCATTGTCATAAATAATCTGTGCTCTTTTTAATGCAATTTCCTGAAGCCGAATGTCGTTACGAATGGTATCATCTTCAATCTCAGCTATCAGCTGGCCTTTCTTGACCTCGTCGCCATAGATCACATGGATTTTTTTGAGCCGTCCCCCCCTGTCCTTATAAAAAAGGTCCTGTTGGGACACAGAAACAAAAGACCCTGTACAACGTATTGTTCTTTCAATGGTTCCCTTCTTTGCCTCAATGGTCTCATAGGTTATCTGAGCTGGTTCCTTGATCGGAGGAGCAAGAACCTCTTCTTCCTGGGGAAAAAAGTAGCATCCGGATAATAGGGCCGCAAGCATCATACTTAGAAACATAAAAGAAATTTTTGTGACGGTACTGCTGCTCCGTTTCTTATTGCTTTCCGTTAAACTCACTTGAAACACCCCTCAATTTCATTAAAACAGACATTTTTTCCATTTTAGCATTTAGTTCCATGAAGCGATAGATGTTTTTTATATAAAATAGGTAGTTTTTTTTGCATTATCCCACATAATTATGTAAAATATGTTTCAAAGGGGGGCTGATGATGAAAGTTCTTCACCGGCTGTATAGCAGAATGCCCGGTAAAATTCAAAGAGTCAGCGGCTTATATCTGAAGCTGCGTTCAAAATTCACCTTGTTTTTCTTTCTGTTGGTGATGCTCCCCACTGTTATTTTTATAGCTGTTTCCTATTACCATACCCGCTCCCTTGTTGAAGAAAATACGTATCATGCCGCTCTTACAAGCATTTCCCAGGAAATGGACTCTATAAGGAAATATATAAACAGTTTTGAGACTGCCGTTCACCTCACTGCCGATGCTTTGGAATCAAATGGAAGCATGCTGCTGATCAAATCCGTAAACCCTTTAACTCCCCAATTAAAAAGAGCTATTGAGTCCAATCTGACTCCCGGTCAAAGAGCCGTGCTATCGGCAGCATACGTATTCGCAGACAATGAAATGGTTGCTTCATACGGCTCTGATGCAGATATTGTCACTATAATCAATCCGGCTTCGCAGCAATGGTTCTTTGAAACCTTCAGTAATCCGGATGCAGTGCAGATACTTGGCCCTATGCAGCGTTTTTATGCAGAAGGTAAAAGTAAAGTTGTGTTCAGTATGGCAAAATCCCTTATTAATTTCTCAGATAAAAAGCGTCAGGCATTACTGCTTTTTGACTTTGATTCTTCTATGCTGACTGATTTTCTGGGAAGCGCCGACGAATCGGCACTAACGAAGCGTGAGCGGTTGATTCTCGATTTGGAGGGGAACATCCTTTTCAGCCGAAACCTGGGAAAGCTCACCAGCACTGCGGACGAAGCGATTCTTGATGCTATCGGCTCCGCTTCTTCCGACAGAGGCTTCAAACGAATCCTTTATAATAATGAAGGCTTCTATATGACCCATAAGAGGTATCCTGATCCCGGCTGGATTTTTATTGATCTGAACCCTGTAACAGGTACTGTGGACAAGTTATGGCTGCGCAGCCCCCTGATGACGTTTTGTCTCATTTTCCTGCCTGTTATGCTGTTTATCTACCTGATTGTTTCCTTTAAGATCATCAATCCCATCAATGAGCTTACCTCTGTCATATCAGATTATGAGAACCAGCTTCCCGGCGTAGGCAATCAACCACCGCTCTTGCGTAGAAATACTTCTGATGCAGGTGTTAACGTAATTTCGGATATTGATTTTCTAATCGATAAAATTTATAGTATCAAACTCAGCCAGAAGGAAGCACAGCTAAATTCCTTACAAAATCAAATCAACCCTCATTTCTTATACAACACGCTGGAGTCTATCCGGGGAGCTGCGCTTTATCATGGTATCCACGACATTGCAGCCATGTCGAAAGCACTTTCGCTGCTTTTCCGCTACAGTATTAATGAACGCGTCCTGGTCTCCATCAAGGAAGAGCTGCAGCACCTTGAAAATTACATGTCCATACAGAATTTCCGCTACGAAAACAAATTCGAGCTGCTGTACAGCATTCCGCCCGAGTTGATGACTTACAAAATCCTGAAGCTTACGCTCCAGCCTTTAATTGAAAACTCCATAAAACACGGTCTCGAGATGAAGCTTGGAAGAGGCACCATTAAAATAGAAATACTGGCACTGGAAAATAATATGAAAATCCAGATCACGGATAATGGCCTTGGCATGCATGCAAAAAAGATCGATGAGCTGAACAGATCGTTATCCAGCGACAGGTACACACCTGGATGCGAAGGAGACATAGCAGGCACGGGAATCGGTGTCCGGAATGTAAATTCCCGGATCAAGCTGTATTTTGGTGAACAGTACGGCTTGAAATTCATGGATGCCCCGATCGGCACAACTGTGGAAATAACACTCCCCACGGTAAAGGAGAATTAGGAGGTACTGTATGATGAAGCTTATCATTGCAGATGACGAAAAATGGGTAAGAGCTACTGTTAAGGCCCTGATACCTTTTGAACGACTTGACCTGGTTCTGTCCTGTGAGGCTGCCAACGGCATAGAGGCACTTGAACTCTGTCGCAGGCACGAGCCAGATATTTTGCTAACGGATATCATGATGCCCGGTCTCTCAGGTTTGGAGCTGATTAAGGAACTGCGGACTCTGCAGCCAAAACTCCGGATTGTTATTATCAGTGGCTACAGCGATTTTGAGTATGCTAAAACAGCGATGAAGTATGGTATTACCGACTATTTACTAAAGCCTGTCGATGAAAATGAGTTGTTTCAGGTTCTGGACAGAATCCGTACAGAGCTGTATGAGCAGGCAAGGTTGATACGGGAAGAGGAAGCGGAGAAGGAGCAGTACAAAAAGGCACTGCCTGTTATGTATGAAGCGTTTTTAAACCAACTGATATCACGCAATCATATGACAACGGATCAAATACGAAATGAATTTCGAAAATACGGCTTAAATATGACAGGTAACACGTATACACTCTGTATATTTGCGCCTGATGACAGCTCATTATCCAATGAAGGCCGTATGGAGAATGCGTACAGACAGCAGCTGATCAGGCGGGCAATGAAGCACTTTACAAAAGCCATTTCATTCCCTCTGGCTGCAGATAAACATGTCCTTGTCTCGCTGCTGAATAACAGTCATACGGAAAAAATACAAAAGGCATTCCGGCTGTGTAACCGCATACTGGAGAAAAGGTCTGCATCAACCGTTTCTGCAGGAATTAGTGACTCGTCCACCCAGCTTTGCATGCTTCCAACCCTCTTCGAGAATGCCAGGACAGCGCTTGATACAAGGTTCTGGTCAGGCAAAGGCTCAATAGCGGCATACGAACAGGGGTCTCTATCCAGAGACCTGAAATTGGTATTGACAGAGGAAATGCTCAATAAGATTGCGTTGAACCTTAAGCTGTCAAATATTCAAACAGCGCTTTCCTACGTTGAGGCTACAATAAGCTCCTTCAAGAAGGATTGTAATATCAGCCCCACGCTTGTCAAGGAATTCTTCTGGCAGTTTGTGCAGTCCATTATCATTCTGCTCAACATCCAACTCTCTTTTATACAGCGAGAGTTTCTGGTTGCAGGAGAAAAGCCTTACGAAAGAATCATGAAAACACAGTTCATAGATAGCCTTGAGAGCTGCGTAAAAGAGCTTATCGAAAATATTTATTCCTTCTATCATGATAAAAACCCAATGGATCACAATAATCTGATTGAAAACGCCAAAAAGATAATTGAAAGCAACTTTTCAGGTGATATTAATCTGGAACAGGTAGCTAAGCATGTACATATCAGCCCTGCTTATCTCAGTGAATTATTTAAAAAGGAAACCGGTATGAGCTTTATTGATTATAAAACCATCATCCGGATTGAGAATGCAAAGAAACTCCTCTGTACGCCTTCCTTGAATATTGCTGAAATCAGCGGTAAGGTTGGTTATTCCGACCCTAAGTACTTCAGCAAGCTTTTCAAAAGAATAACAGGAAGAACCATACATGAATACCGGAAGGAAATCCGTGAAATTCATTAATGTTGCGGCGGTAATGGTTCAATTTCCGATGGGGGTAAGCCCCTATACCCCCTCGCTGCGGGCAAAATAAATTCGCCCTGCGCTACACTTCGTGCGCCACGCCTAAACGTGGCGTTTAAACAACGTCCATAATTCTGCTGTCGTGGGTGGCTATGATCCTATGTCCCGGTTCGACAATGAGGAAATCCTCCCCGTTCCAGTTACCGTTCACAAAGTCTGTCATCAGCTTTTGATTGCCATCAAGCTCATCATGGTTCCATTTAAGCCACTCGGCGCATTCCCTCGTGTATTCCTTGTATCTGGAGGAATCACCGATGCCAAGATCGACATATGCTGCATTGTTATACTCCCGGAACCAGCCCTGCTCCATCTCCATCAGGTATTGGGCATTTTCCTCATCGTACTTGTCCAGATACTCCTGATAGGTAGTTTCATAACGTTCTTTTCCCGGTTGTGTTCCGGTGTCGATCCACCCGGGAGAATACCAGTATGTTCCGGGATGGCTGCTAAAATAGCTTTTATATCTTTCCTTGGAGCCCAGAAGAAATGTGATGCAGTCATGACCTTTCATCACAACCAGCTTTGTCTTTTTCGCTGTAATTCCTACGGTACCATTGCTGCATAATCCATATCCGATCAGGATTGCATCATAACCCTCATCGTCAGCCTCATCAATAGCCTGCTGCAGCTCCTTCCTCAACAAATCCGGTGTACGATGAAGGCCTTGCTTTAAATATCGAAAATTAAAAACATTCTCCGACAGTGACGCAAAGTAGCATAATTCCCTCCAAAGTACGTGACAGCTTATTATACAATATCTCATAGGTTTATCCATTGCGACCTCCGGTGGTATTCACCCCAAAACCCTATTTTTTCTCTTTCGCTCGCTTATCATTAATGATTTTCATGTGTTCCTCCGTGATGAGGGTCACATTATTCTCCCGTGCCCAGTCAACGCAGCCCCGAAGCACCATGGTCAAAAAAA